>CAJQSN010000085.1 GCA_905614355.1 uncultured Rhodospirillales bacterium
AAGGTAAAACAGATATGTCAGCATCCGCAAATATCCTATCTTTTTTGATGTCCAAGGGTTTAGGACCTTATTCCGGGTTGGGCAAAGAAAAAGGAAAAGAACTGGCTGGAAATCTTCGGGTACTCTACCCTTATCACTTGGCTTCTTTCTGCCTTATATCTTTTCAGTCTACGGGTATTGATAGCTACGCAAAACTAAAAGGAAAAAAAGTACACAACGGCCCACCGCGTGGCGGGGCATTAGTTACAGCTCGTAATGTTATTCGTTTAAGTACAGGTGGATTTAAAGAAGGTAAAGACTATACCGGAAAGCAAATTGCCTGGGGACAAGCTGTTTCAATTTTCTTGGATCGTTCCGTAGATGCTGCAGTTCGCCCATGTAATAACCCTTCGTCTTATATTCCCGTGAAGGCATCGGCAGGTAAGTTGAATATGGTTTCGGTTCCAAAAAAATTATGGGAAGGTAAAGGTTTCCAAAAATATATGAGTGCACCTGGTAACGCACCAACTAAGTGGTCTATCAAAAGCATGGATGTCTATGGGCCTAACGTTAAGTTTATCTCTGAAGATGGTTGGTATCGATCTGTCGCTAATACCGGATCCACAGTCGTTAATAAAGCGATGGATAAGAAATTAGCTAAGGCGTTGACTGCATCCTTTATTAAAAATATTGATCAGTTATTTCAAAAGGCATCGTTTATGAAGTATGGTTATGCAGGCACCAGTGATGAGAAACAGCACAGAATATGTAAGGGCGGACTAAAATATCATCCTGGTGCTGTTGAGGCGTGGGAAGAGGCTGGATTTAAAATCCCAGCTTGCGCCAAATAACCTAAAATATTTATATAACAAAGAGCTGAAGGTAATAGCCTAATAGCTCTTTGTTATAATTTCTTATATCGGTTTCTTCCCTATATGTGAAAATAATTGGATAAATCATGCCAGGACCTATTCAAGCTGATCGGATGAATAAGCTAGCATTTGGCTTAGCCTTTATTCTGGTTCTGATGGGAATGCTAAATAACCTTCCTACTATCCCAGGTTTTCTTGAACTGGTGAGGTCAATTCCTGGATTAACTGAATTGCCGCGGATCAGTAAATATAATTCTGAATTTTTTTTCCCGCTTACCTTTTTTTTAATGACCACCATCGCTTTATTGAGAGCATCTTATGCTAGGGACTATAGAGATCAGTCTTCAATAAAATATTTGTCTGGCATTTCCTTAGACCTGTTAATGTTAGTTGCTACCTCTTTGCTTTGCATTTTTTATTTAGTCGAAAATGAGCAGGTCTGTTTAATTGATACGTTAAATGGCGACCGCGCCAGGGCTATGGCTGAGAATTTATCTCGTGCTAAAGAATATTTAGAAATTTTTGGTACGGAGCCAGATGATGATTACCCTGATTGTATAACTAATAGTGGGATGTGGGTAATGCCATTCTTGGTCGTGGCGGTCTCAATTTTCTTTATTTATATCGTTAAGGTTTGGGGTTTTCCGATAGTAGCTGTTGCTATTATTATATCTCTTTACACAGTTATTTCTTCTATAGCTTGGTATTTTGACTGGACAGATAACAAGTATCTTACCACCACTGTGGGAACGGCTATTGATGGTGTCAGAAATTATTCAGGCGCTGTGGTTGGGGCTCGGAACGCTCTTATTTTAGAATCGAATGGTATCCTTGGACAATTTTTAAACATTACGGTTAATGTTGTCTTTCCATATGTCGTTCTGGGTTCTTTATTCGGGGCATCTGCCGGTGGAAAATCTCTAATAAAATGGGCTGTTGTTATTACACGCAAACTTCGCGGTGGACCTGCCCATGCTGCAATTGTTGGCTCAGCTATTTTTGGAACAATTTCTGGAGGTCCTGTCGTAAATGTCTTGGGCACCGGTACGCTTACCATACCCATGATGATAAAGAATGGTTTTAAGCGTACGTTTGCTGGCGGTGTGGAGGCGGCAGCTTCAAGCGGTGGTCAGATTATGCCACCAGTCATGGGTATAGCCGCGTTTGTTTTAGCTGCACTTTCAACCGTACCTTACTCGGATGTAATTATTGCAGCCTTTTTACCCGCAGTTGCATATTTCTTTAGTCTATTCCTTATGGTCATTTTTGAATCGCGCCGTATGGGAATTGAAGCTATTCGGGAGTTAAGTGCAGAACAGAAGATGACTAAGGTAGATTTCAAAAACTTGATTATGATCGCCGGGCCTATTTTAACGATTTTAGTCCTTTTACTTAGCTCTAAAGATAACGTTGGGGTTGGATTTTCAGCTTTTATCTTTGGCTATGATGCTACTTCTGGAGATCCGTTGCCTTGGCTCCTGACGGTCTATCAAAACGCGGCAGGAGATCCAGATTCTGCAGGCTTCTGGGCTGTTATTGTACTTATCGTTTTATTATTTCTAGATCCAGAAATTAGAAAAAAACCACGTAGAATCATTTCTGCTCTATCAGATGCGGGTGTTGTTATATCTGAGTTATTTTTACTGCTTATCGCCGTTGCAGTTATCGATGTGTGTATTTCTTTTACAAATTTTACAGGCATCCTAACGATCGATGTGCTGAATTGGCTTAAATCAGTGTCGACTTTTATGTTTTTTGGCAGCGAGTTCACGATTGGTGGTAATCTTTATCTTGGGCTGGCATTGGTTGTTACGATGGGTGCCACAATTTTATTGGGTATGGGAATGCCTACCTTGCCGGCTTACGTTAATGTTATTTTGATCATTGGACCTCTATTGGCGGCATTAGGCACTTCAAATTTCACAGCGCATATGTTCGTTTTTTATTTTGCTGTAGCGTCAGCTATTACACCGCCGGTGGCAATCGCCGCATTTGCGGCGTCGACAATTTCGAAGGCAGACCCCCTTGCGACAGGATTCTCCGCTGTTCGTGCGGGTATTGTTATGTTTACGATTCCTTTCGTTTTTGCTTTCTATCCTGAACTTTTATTGATTGAACAAGCGCAAATAATGCAATCCATAAATGGTGATACTAGCGGTAAAACCACCTATTTACCTGGTTATGACGGGACAATACATTTAGCTGCATTAAGTTGGTTATTACTTAAGCTGGTGCTGATTTTATATCTAGTTGCTACGGCCTTGAGTAAATTTGACAAGTTTAATCTTTCGGTTACCGAAGTTGTCCTACGCATAGCTCTGGCGGGAATGATTATTTTAAAATTACCGTTGATTGCAAATATAAGTTTAGTTGTAGCCCTTCTGTATCTGGGATTACATCATTTGGGGGGGCTTGAATTTATTCGGCAGAAGAAATCACCCTAGAAAAGCTCAAAATATTTTTTATGTTCCCAATCAGTAATAGTCCATTAGGGAACGTATTGTTTAAGCTCCCTTGATATGTAAAATATAGTGGTAAACTGGTTAGCAATATCTAGACTGGATAAAATTCAAATAATTAAGTTTCAATATCAACTACTTAAATCGAAGGTGTTAGTATTTTTGTCTAAACTTCAATCCTGAGAAGATCGCTGGCCATTTGCAGTGGACCCTCATAGTTACGCCGAATATCCCGAACAACTTCATCCATGACGTGTGGGCCCATTTCATCCACGGGCATATGATGTTTGGAAGCATTTTTGATAACTTGATTGGTTGATTCAAAATGTCCAAAATGAGTGGCAACGAGACTTTTGACTTTAGCCTTGGCTGCAATCCTTCCAAGATCAGTTGGGGGAGTATGCGCATGCGTTCCAACACCGGATTTGCTGCGGAATTCAATAAATGATTCTGGGAAAGTACATTCATGAAATAACACGTCTGCATTTTCTGCCAGTTTAATCATATTATCGCAAGGCGCAGTATCTCCGGAAAAAGCAATCACTTTGCCCTCCGCTTCCAACCTAACACCGAAACATTCTGAGATTTCGCGTGGAATATGCTCCACATAATCACAGAAAATACGGACATTTTCATCTTCATAGGCTAGCCCTGGGCTAACTTCGCGAACATCGGGACGAACCGCTTCCAAATTATTCTGGCGTAAAGGAAAATTACTCCGTGCTCGAAAATCTGAATCAAATGCACCCCCTTCAAATAAATGATCACAGAAATTCTTGGTCCCTTTTGGTCCCAGAACAATTGGTGCGGTCGCGCGGTCCCACATCCATCCAGTAATCGCAAATAAAGGGAAATCGCAAATATGATCATGGTGTAAATGAGTGAGAAAAATGACGCCCACATCAGCCGGGTTAGAGTTTGCACGGATCATATTGTGTGTTGTTCCGGCGCCACAATCGAACATATATTGCGCACCATTCTCTAATTTAACCAATATACCCGATTGCGCTCGGTCCGGATCCGGGAAAGCAGCTCCCGTGCCTAACATTATTACTTTCACAATCAACTATCCTATACTATTAATGATCTTGCGGGAAATCCCACGCTATTATTTATAATAATAAACCCTAATCTGAATGACTTTGCAATGCTATAAAAACTAGCTCCTTTGTTATTAATTACGTTCCCAACTAAAAAAAATAGTCACATTATGGGTGGCTAAGTTACGGGGGGAGGGCGATAGGAGACAATTGTGATCAGTTGATACTTGTTATTTTAATTTTAATTAAGATGCCTAGGATCTCCATGCCGGCTTTGTTGGCATCTATAATTTACTGATTCTTCAATTATTTTTTAAGAGGGAAGTTGGCGGGTATTAGCGGATTAGTTAATTAAAATATTTCAAAATATTCTTTTTGTTCCCAGTCGGTAACGGTTGATAGAAAACGTGTTATTTCAGCTTCCTTGATATGTAAAATATAGTTGATGAACTGGTCGCCAAACTTATCTCGAAAATAGCTATTTTCTCTCAGGGCAAGCGTGGCTTCTAGCAAGGATCGCGGTAGCGGTGTTGCCTCGGTATCATAGGCGGCGTCTACTGGAATGGAAGGTTCGAGTTTATTTTTTATGCCATCAAGACCAGAATAGATCTGAGAAGCAAGATAAAGATATGGATTAGCTGCGGGTTCACCGATTCTATTTTCAATACGCGTCGCGGGATCATGGGCACCACCGACAACCCTCAGCATCGCACCTCGGTTATCTTTACCCCAGAGTGCGCGGTCTGGGGCCAATGAATAGGGTTGATAGCGTTTATAACCATTGATGGTTGGAGTTGAGAAGACAGAGGCCCCTCTCGCATGTCTCAAAAGACCTGCAATAAATTTTAAGCCAAGTGTTGATATGACTTGGTCCTCGTTTTGAGGAACAAAGCTGTTTTTTCCAGTTTTTTGATCAATTAATGATTGGTGAAGATGCCATCCAGACGAAAATAAATTTGGCAAATTCGGACGGCACATGAATGTGGCATGTAGACCCTGCCGATGGGCTATTTGTTTAACCGCGCTTCTGAATAATATCATATCGTCGGCAGTAGTTAGGCCAACACTTGGATCAAAAGTAATTTCTACCTGGCTAGGTCCGAATTCAACTTCTAGTGTCCTTAGTGGCAGGCCGATATCAAGTAGGTGACGACGCAAGGTTTCAAGATATGGATCAATTTCGTCCATGCGCTGCTCTGTAAGGTATTGAAAGCCATGGGCTAGAAGACTGACTTCTGGTGGTTCAGCTGGTTGACCAGCTTGTTCAGGGCGTAGTTTCGGATCTTCGAGTTTAAAAAGGTGAAACTCAACCTCCAGGCCACTCATATAGTCGTATCCGATGTCACTTAAATCATGCAGCGCATTCCGCAGAATTTGCCGCGTTGAAAACGGGACTGGTTTTCCATTCGGGAAATAAATATCAGCCATTATCCAACCGGTTTTATGGGCCCAGGGTAGTACCCGGAAAGTTGTCGGGTCGGGGAGCATCAAGAAGTCACCACCGCCTGTCATCTCATCCATTTCCAAGCCGCCGCCCTCTGTGAACCAGGGGAAGACCGTTCTGTGGGAAGTATCTTTGGCCAGTAAAGTTGTCACCATACTAACCCCATTCATCAGGGCCGAAGATATTTCATCAGCCACTAGCGTTTTGCCGCGTAGAATACCATGTTGATCTGGAAAAGAAATCCGAATAACCTCTAGATCAAGGGCTTTGATTTTCTTTTCAATGTCTTTGGCAGCAGCTTTTTGTTCGGCGCTCCACAACCCAAAACGTTCGGCAAAATTATTTTGACCCATACTTCCTTTGATCATTGGCGCTCGTTTTTTCATTTAAAGGTTTGCATTCCAAGGGCAGTTCGCTCTACGTTTTTTATCGCCGTCTCGCCAAAAGGTATCACAGTCTGCTGTTAAGCCAATAGCATCAAGCGCGATTGGTCCTTTGATGCTATCGCCACTCTCTTCCATACCAGAACCAATTATATTTAGGTCACCTTTCTCTACTTTAGAAATTGTTTGAAAGAGTAGGCGTCGGTAGGCTGAGATAGCTTTGTCTGTCGTTCCTAAATGTTCTTTGGCTCTGTTCTGAATAGTACCCATAGATTCGCACGCCCATTGGTCATGTACATTGATATCCATACCCATGCCAGTATAAGTAAGATTTTTTTGTTCTTCAGAGTTGTAGCCATATTGATTTGTCTTATTCTTTAGGGGAGCATAGCTAGGCAAGGTATGCTCCGCTAATCTTTGTTCGCGCATTTTATTCTTATCGATGGGTTCGGTGAAGCTCGTGAACATCGCATACCAGAAACAATTGTGATCATCAATTGGAACATGCCATTGGGTTATTGTCATTGTATTTGACATGGGGATGGAGATGGCACAGGGGAACACCTGGTTGGTTACGCGGACGTGGGTCTGTCCTTTTTCAAGGTGGCGTAATGTTTTGATGCGAATTCCATAGTTAGTCTCTTCAAGCTCAATTTGGGGCCGGTGATAATTTCGTAATATTTGAGTAATCGGTATATCCGTATTAGCAGCCGAATCTCGAAATTGTTTACCATATTGATCTTCAGGATTTTCATCTTTGAAAAACCGGTGCAGAAAAGAAGCGTGTGCTGGATCAATGCCAACTTCTAACGCCTGTAACCAATTGCATTGCCAGAGACCTTTAAAAGAAAACACGTGACTATCAGGAGCCTGAAAACAATCTAGGTTTGGTAACTCTGGGACCTTACCCTTACCCATGAAAGCAAAAATTATACCATTTTGTTCAATAACTGGGTATGCAGTTGTTTTAATTTTTTCGAATAAGGTTGAATCCTCTGGCTCTGCGGGTTGTTCCAGACATTGGCCGTTCGTGCTAAAATACCAACCATGAAATGGGCACCTTAAGCCATCTTTTTCAAGTCGCCCATAGGCTAGATCAACACCACGATGCGGGCAATGACGGTCTATTAACCCTAATTCACCATTTTGATTTCTAAAAAGAACCAAATCTTCGCCCATTAATTTGATAGGAACTAGGGGCCTATTACTATCAAGTTCGTCAGTCAGTGCAGCCGGTATCCAATATTGCCGTAATGTCTTACCCGCACC
>CAJQSN010000086.1 GCA_905614355.1 uncultured Rhodospirillales bacterium
GATGCTGTCCGTAGACACCCCAGCTTGATCCGTCCTGGCTGGAAGAAGACCAGGTAGCAATAAAGCTGCCATCTGCCAGAGAGGTTAAAGAAGGATACTGTTGACTGGAGTTCAGATAAGAATTAACCCGGAAAGCCTCTTCCGTGCCTGGACTTACCGCCGTCACAGAAATCTCATCGGACGCATCGCCGAGACTTGCTGTCACAATCCCCGAGATTGCCGAAGTGCCATTAACAGCCTCAATCAAGGCGGAACGAACATCCGATATCGTATTGCCAGCTTCAACACGATAGCTGATCGGTATCTGATTTTAGGGTAAATACTTACACCTCGAGTACTCAACAAGATCCGTCGATTGTTGCCCTTGATGATGGCGGCTTTGTCGTGACCTGGGAGTCAAGCGGCCAAGATGGTGATGGTTATGGCATCTACGGACAGCGCTACGATGTGAACGGCGCGGCTGTTGATGAAGAGTTTCAGGTTCATACCCAGACGTACAGTCAGCAATATGATCCGACCGTCGCAGCAAGTGCTGATGGTGGCTTTGTCGTTGCCTGGTCTTCTTATGAAGTATATCAGCAACCGTCCTCGGGTTTCAGTGTTGATTATAATATTCTAGGTCAAAGATTTCATGCGGATGGATCGACGTCATTATTTGGGGCCACTGCTAATGCGATCAACGTAACAGCCGGTATTGATGATGGAGTGGTTGTTGTAGACAACCTAGTCGCGGCGAACGCGAAGGTTCATCAGATTGATAAGATTGAGTTGTCCGGAGTGGTTGAAGCAGGTGATCTTTATACTGTTGATATTGACGGCAGCTCGGTAAGTTACACTGCTCAGGAGAATGATACGCTCTCTTCGGTTCGCTCGGGTCTGATTAGTTCACTTAATTATGATGCGACGCTCTCTGGTATTATTCAAGCACAGTCCGACGGATCAGACAGCACGATTATCTTGACGGCGGTAACAGCGGGCAATGCTCTTATAACAGCAGTTACGGTCGTCAATGGCGGGAGCATCGACAATGCAGTTGCGAGTGTTACCAGTCTTAATCAGCCGACGATCTCGATCAATCAGACCGATGTAATTACTGTTTCTGGAACTCTTGAGGTCGGTGATACATACTCGGTAACTATTGAGGGTAATGTCTTTACCCACGAGGTCGCTGAAGGCAATACGCTTTCAATAATTCGCGATAGCCTAGTAAGTAATATTAATGGGGATGCTGATATTGATGCCATTCTTACTGCTTCATCCGGCAGTGGAGACGGCCAGATTATTCTCCGAGCGGATACGGCCGGGGCCGCTTTTACTGCCGTGGGCTCTGCCCAAAATGTGGTAATTGAGGGCATTGATGATAACAGCGCGACCGTGTCGACTATCACCACTGGATTGGAGGTTGGAGGTGCGCTGATTGATGGCGGCGCCGGCAATGATATCATATCGGGAGGTGCGTATAGCGATACTCTGGTTGGCGGTGAAGGTGACGATACGCTGACTGGCGGCAAGGGTCAGGATATTATTGATGGAGATAGCGGAAGTGATATTGCTGTCTTTGACGGCAACTTTTCTAATTATACCTTCGCAATCAATGGGGGTAATCTTAGGGTTGCGGAGAGCGACGGTACTACTGACAATCTCTATAGTATAGAGACGCTGCGTTTCAATGATGGCGATTACGCAGTGACGACAGATGCCTCACATGCATTGACATTTTTGACCAATGCATCTGACAGCGCCGACGTGACCACACTCAGTGGTGCCATGACCGCAACTTTTGAGGCGCCGGAACCTGCTGTTGTTGCAGAACCAGTATCTTCGGAGAGTTCAAGTTCTGAGCCTAAGGCTGTAGTCGCTGTGGAAGCGCCAGAGGTTTCAGTTCCTGTTGTTGAAGAGATTGTTTCACCGGGCGTGAGTATGCGCGGAATGCCTATTGATGAGTTTAGAGCTAATACCTTTAACACTTATACACAAAGCGCGCCTTCTGTTGAGAGCTTCGGGGACGGATTAACTGTTGTTGTCTGGCAATCTCAGTATCAAGAAGCCGTACAAAATGGTGGTGGATGGAACTGGGGTGTCTACGGTCAAGTCTATGGTCCAAAGGGATCTCCTCTTGGTGATGAGTTCCTGATCAATACCTACACCGAGAGCAATCAGGGTACCCCGGCAATCGCAACTCTTGAGGATGGCGGTTTTATTGTTACCTGGTATGACGACAGTGGTCATAGTGGTGGCTCGAGTTACGATATCCGCGGTCAGCGTTTTGATTCAAGTGGTGAGGTTTCTGGTAATGAGTTCCTTATCAACACCGAAGTTTCCGGCACTCAAACCAGTCCCGCAGTGTCCTCTTTGAATGATGGCGGCTTTGTTGTTACCTGGCGTGACGATAATGGTAGC
>CAJQSN010000087.1 GCA_905614355.1 uncultured Rhodospirillales bacterium
AAGGATCAAGAGGTACTGATAGAATTAAAAAAAATTAACGACCCTCTTGAGCCAACTAATAGATTTATTTTTGACTTTAATCAATCCTTAGATGCCGCAGTTTTTAAGCCAATTACTGGCCTATATCGAGGTATTTTCCCCAATTTTATTCGTAACGGCATTCATAATTTTTTAGACAATATTAAAACGCCAGTCGTATTGGCAAATGACATATTACAAGGCGAACCGAAGCGGGCTGGCAGTACTATGATGCGTTTTGTAATCAATTCTACCGTGGGGATTGCCGGCCTTCGTGACCAAGCCACCGAATGGGGCTTTGAGGACCATGGTGAAGACTTTGGCCAAACACTAGCTGTTTGGGGTGTTGGAGAAGGACCTTATTTAATGTTACCAATTCTTGGACCCTCAAACCCGAGAGATGCAATCGGCAAACTTGTAGATAGCCTAATCGACCCCATCAACTTGTGGGCAGATAACACTGATAGAGAATGGGTGTCGATAACTCGTACTGCCCTTGGCGGCCTTGATACACGTGATCAACTATGGGATATCTTAAACGATCTGGAAAAATCGTCGATTGATTACTATGCGGCTATTCGAAGTCTCTATCGTCAGCGAAGAAATCAAGATATTTCGAATGGCTCAGGGACTAAGAACAATAAAACCCCTAACCTAGCAGAAATAACTGGCATAAACGATAGTGTCGCCGGACCCTAGAAAATGAACACTTTTAGTTGTCGCCTAATTGCCACCCTTTTTATTACTGTTATATTGCTTAATGCTGGGGTAGCGCGGCTCCATGCTAGTGAACTAGCAAGTGGGGCCGAAAAATTTATTACTGCCCTTGCCGCTAAAGCTGAAATTTCTCTTCTATCCGACGACATCTCTCCAACTGAACATCAGAAACGGTTCCGAGATTTAATGATAGGTAGCTTTGACCTTAACGGTGTCGGAAAATGGGTAATTGGACGCTACTGGCGCCGGGCCTCAAAGTCCGAACGTGTCAAATACCTGAGTCTATTCGAGAAATTCGTAGTAGCAACTTATAGCAAACGTTTTAGAGGATATACAAAAGCGAAGCTGCAGATTAATGGAACCACTAAAGAAAAAAAATCAGCATATGTTGACTCCCAAATCAACCGCGAAGGGTCAAAACCAATTAAAATTATTTGGAGAGTAAAATTTTCAAATGGGAAATATAAAATTGTAGATATTATTATCGAGGGTGTGAGTTGGATTCAAACCCAACGTTCAGAATTTGTTTCAGTAATACGAAATAGCGGCGGGAAAGTGTCTGGCCTCATGAAGGCCTTAAATAAAAAAATTATATATTTAACATCCACTAAAAGCTAAATTCAACTAGTCTTTCACCAAAGGTCTGTACTTAATCCGATGAGGTTGGTCAGCCAAGGCACCTAGCCTCTTTTGACGATTTGCCTCGTAGTCGCCGTAGTTACCTTCAAACCATAACACCTGGCTGTCCCCCTCAAAAGCAATAATATGAGTGGCAATACGGTCTAAAAACCAACGATCGTGACTTGTGATTAAAATACATCCTGGGAATGCTAAAAGTGCCTCCTCTAACGCACGTAGCGTGTCCACATCTAAATCATTTGTTGGTTCGTCCAGCAAAATTACGTTTGCACCCGACTTCATGACTTTTGCCAGATGAACGCGATTTCTCTCTCCACCAGATAACTGCCCAACTTTTTTTTGTTGGTCCGGACCCTTGAAATTAAATTGCGAAACGTAAGCTCTGCTCTGCATCGTACGATGACCAAGCTCTACTTCATCCAAACCTTCAGAAATTTCTTCCCAAACGGTTTGATCATTCGAAAGTTCTTCCCGTGATTGGTCTACATAACCCAGCTTGACGGTATCACCAAAACGTATAGATCCAGCGCTATTTTTTTCCTTTCCTGAAATCATATTAAAAAGCGTTGTCTTACCCGCACCATTTGGGCCAATAATACCAACAATGGCCCCTGGCGGTATCTTAAAATTTAAACCTTCGAACAACAGATGACCATCAAAGCCTTTCGATAAATCTGTGGCTTCAAGTACTAAGTCACCAAGACGCGGTCCCTGTGGAATGATGATCTGCGCTGTATCTGGTGTTGTATTATCCGCCTCTGCCTTTAATTTTTCATAAGCAGTAATCCGGGCCTTACTTTTAGCTTGGCGTGCTCGAGGTGATTGTCGGATCCACTCTAATTCATTAGCAAGCGTAGTTTGACGCGCCTGGTCTTGCTTTTCATCTTGTGATAATCGTTTTTGTTTTTGTTCCAGCCACGAAGAATAGTTGCCTTCGTAAGGTATACCGCGGCCCCGGTCGAGTTCCAATATCCATCCAGCAACATTATCTAAGAAGTAACGATCATGGGTAATTGCAACAACACAACCTGGATATTCTTGTAGATGCACCTCTAGCCAAGCAACTGATTCGGCATCTAGGTGGTTTGTCGGCTCATCGAGTAATAACAAGTCTGGTTTCTGTAATAGTAGCCGACACAGCGCTACTCTACGTTTTTCACCACCAGAAAGTTTTGTGACGTCTGCATCACCCGGTGGACAGCGTAACGCATCCATCGCAATTTCAACCGTACGCTCGATTTCCCAACCATTAACAGCATCAATTTTTTCTTGCAAATTTCCCTGCTCCTCCAACAAGGCATTCATCTCATCATCATCCATAGGCTCAGCGAATTTAGCACTAACCTCGTTAAATTTGTCTAAAAGGTCTTTGATTTCACCAACACCTTCCATTGCATTCCCGGCAACATCTTTATTCGGGTCCAACTCTGGTTCCTGAGGTAAATAACCAATACGTGAACCGTCAGCGGCCCATGCTTCGCCATTAAATTCTGTCTCAATACCAGCCATGATCTTTAAAAGAGTTGATTTTCCAGCCCCATTTGCACCTAAAACTCCAATTTTTGCGCCCGGCAGGAACGATAAAGAAATATCCTTCATTAACTCTCTACCACCTTGGAAAGTCTTACTAAGTTCTTTCATCACATAAATGTATTGATGGGACGCCATTAAATACTCCAATTAAATTAGGAAATAAATTTATTAAAAAATTTGTAGCGCAGCGACGAGGTCGATGCAATCAATGGCTATATCAAGTTTATCAGAATGTCTGACATTAATTCAAAGTTTAATTCATAAAATACACAATATTGTGGGGATGTATTATTAACCATAAATTTTCTATATTGGTATAACCCTGGTTACGATTGGTAGTCCTAACCTAATCAATCGGCAGATGCCAAAATAATACCTTATGCTAAAGTAAAGCCCCTCAAACCATTCGGTCTAAGGGGCTAAAAATAGGCCATTTAGCCTTAAAATTACTATCGGTTTATCTATCCAAAAATTATATAGCAAACTAATTTAAATTAATTATGCTGCGTATTTTGCACTGTAATCGTTAGATCGACAACCCACTTTCATATCATAGCCATGAGCTTTTAATTCTGCCGTCGCAGACATTGATTCAGGTCCCGAGTATGCCATTTGTACAATATCTTCTCGATTAAGGCCAATATCTGCGAGACTATGATCAGAAAGACGAAAAAGCTCCTCATAAGATCTTGCAGCACGTATACCATCTTGAATTGCGCTAAATATGTTTCCTACAGACCTAACGATAGTATATAAAATTTCCTTTGCGACTTCTGATTGGGCTAAACGTGCCGCGCGAACAATTTTGTCAATTTTTTGTGTTGTCAGTGGCCTGTAATTATCAAAACTGGGCGTTAGCCCCATTTGCTTCTCAACCAAGTCCAATGTTATTTCAGTTTCTTTTGCCGATATCTTATTCATCCTAGTTTCCTACTATTTTCCCAGTAGTTTACTGAGCAGTGTCAATTAATTCGGAAGGTATATACGACGATAATATCGGTTTAGTTAGGGGCTTATACGCAAAACAGCCATGCTTAAAAAGCATAACTGTTAAAAAAACTTAATATTTACAATATCTTACGATATATGTTCTAATACTTATAATATATAATAAAACCTAAGCGTAAGATTTAGGTCCAGCGCGGCGTATAGTTTTGGACAGATTTGTATTGATTTGGCATATCCAGATCATAGCCCAATTCATTTGCCGCGTGACGCGTCCAATAAGGGTCAAATAAGTGCATGCGAGCAATAACGCATATATCACCTCTACCACTAGCAATAATAGAATTTGCATCCGCATAGGATTGAATGTTCCCGACTGTCATTGTTGGAATTTCGGCCTCCATTCGCACCCTATCGGAAAATGGTAGCTGAAATAATCTACCATATTCAGGTTTTTCTTCGGACACGACCTGCCCTGACGAAACATCTATAATATCACAGCCAACGAGCTTGAATGCCTTAGCTATGTCGACTGCATCCGCTGGAGTAATTCCACCTTCTATCCAATCTGTTGCTGAAATCCGGATGGACATCGGTTTCTCTTTCGACCAAGCACCACGCATAGCTGAGAATACTTCCAAAGGGTAGCTCAGACGATTTTCTAGTGAGCCGCCATAACTATCAGAGCGAATATTCGTTTTTGGAGAAATAAAGGTATTCAAGAGATAGCCATGAGCACAATGTAACTCCAATATATCAAACCCAGCTTTATCTACTCTCTTAGTTGCTAACACAAATTCTTCTCGAATTTGATTCATATCAGCTCTATCCATTTCTTTTGGAGTGGGATTATTAACCGAATAGGCTATTGGGGAAGCAGCCATTATTGGCCACGCCTCCTGGGTCAAAGACGACTGCTCACCCCCCTCCCATTGCAGGTGGGTCGAAGCTTTTCGTCCAGCATGACTGAGTTGCATACCTATTTTTGTAAAACTATTTTGATGAACATAATCAACAACCCGTTTCCAAGCATGCATGTGATTTTCATTATACATGCCGGGGCAACCAAGCGTAATACGGCCCTCAGCACTGATAGCCGTACTCTCAGACATAATCAAGCCGGCACCACCCATAGCACGACTTCCAAGATGTACTAAATGCCAATCTCCTATTAAACCACCCTCTGCCGAGTACATACACATCGGTGATACAGCAATCCGGTTTTCCAATACCATATTTCGCAGTTTATATGGCGTGAATATTGGCGGTGGCGCTTTCTTGGCGCGAGCGACCCCAGATTGCTCTGCAGCACGATCAGCAACCCAATTGTCAACCTCGTCCAACAACTCATTATCCCGTAAGCCAAAATTTGCATGATTAATACGAAGACTTCGTGTCAATAATGCATATGAAAATTGCATCGGTTCTAAAACATCGTGATAGCGTTCAACATCCTCGAACCACTCCATGCTGACTTGGGCCGCGCGTTGTATTGCATCCACACTAGGCTGTCGTTTTTTTTGGAAGGCAGGTAATGCCTTTAATACATCCTCTGAATTTTCAGTTATAGCCTCAAACAATGCCACTGCATCTTCCATCGCTAATTTGGTTCCAGAACCAATTGAAAAATGAGCAGTATGTAAGGCGTCTCCAAGCAGGACGATGTTTTTATAGAAATATTTATTATTTTTAACTCGGGGAAATGTTCGCCAAATAGAATTATTAGTTATCAACGTATCATGGCCGAGTTCCTTAGCGAATACTTTACTGCAATAAGCTACGGTATCTGCTTCGGTTGCATTTTCAAGACCAGCCCTGCGCCAAGTCTCCTCGGTCGTCTCAATAATAAAAGTCGATTTTCCTGCCATGTATTGATAACAATGTGCTCGCCACAGACCATCTTCATTTTGATTAAAGTAAAAGGTGAAAGTATCAAATGCCTTTGTTGAACCCAACCAGGTAAATTTATTGGGCCTCATCACAACGTCTGCACCAAACTCTTTTGCATGCTGATCTCGAATGAAAGATGCTACACCATCGCTAGCAATAATTAAATCGGAATCATTATAATCATCTATGTTATTAACAATTACATCGTGGATCATTTTAACACCAAGATTTTTCGCACGCGCCTCTAAAATTTGCAATAATTTGAGACGTTGCATGCCAGCAAACCCATGTCCACGCGATCTTATTTTGCGGCCTTTATGAAAAACATCTATATCATCCCAATGAACAAAACTATCTGTGATATCTCTATATGTCTCAAAGTCGGCATCCTTAAAATTTTCCATTGTTTCATCAGAAAAAACAACGCCAAATCCAAAGGTCACATTATCAGGGTTTTGTTCATAGATCTCGATAACCCAATCTGGGTTAGCTTTTTTTATTAAAATAGAAAAATACAGAGATGCTGGCCCACCCCCAATACATGAAATTTTCATTTTTATTTCCTGATATCGCTTTTAGCTAGAACTGCAACTTGCATGAAAAATATACTTGCTTTAAATTGCACAATTAGTTTGTTTGTAGATAGTTTAAGTCTAAACTATTTCTATAACGCGCACAAGTAATCCTAAATGAGACTAGAAAGGCCTTTATGATAATGAAAATTTTGCAGCCACCAAATTGGCCTCAACCAAAGGGGTATAGTAATGGAATTGCGGCTAAAGGCACCATGGTTTTTTTAGCAGGCATGGTTGGGTGGAATGAGCGTGAAAAATTTGAAACTAATGATTTTCCAGGGCAAGCTCGCCAAGCACTAAAAAATATTGTAACTGTTCTAAATGAAGCTGGAGCCAGACCAGAACACATAACTCGGATGACCTGGTACCTAGTCAATCTGGACGAGTACAATGCTTCATTACAACATCTGGGGATAATATATCAAGAGGAAATCGGCAAAGTTTTCCCGACAATGACTGGTATCCAAGTAGCTGGCCTAGTTGAAAAAAATGCAAAACTGGAAATTGAAGTGACAGCTGTAATCCCCGATTGACAGTAAATATAACATCCACGCCAAAGCTCAAAACTGGAAAACGAAGCAATTAACTAGGTGAAGTGCTATCACAATAAACAAGCATTTATACCGAAAGCCTTAGTTCTGATTGTAAATAGCTAATGATGTCAGCTGATCCATACAGCCATTCTGTTTCTATTCCACTATGATCAATTCGCAAACAAGGTACCTTATGAACCCCACCTTCTCTGACCAATGCTTCTTTATGGTCAATATCATTCTTTGCATCTCTAAATTCAATATCAAGAGAGTACTTTCTTATTTGTCGTCTAACTTTCACACAAAATGGGCAAGCATGAAACTGGTACAAACTATAATTCGACGTAATTGCATCAAGTTTATGTTGCTTAGCCTTTTCCCTGAAAATTGGCTTTGGTCTTGTTAAAAAATCAAATGTTAATATTAGCCGTCCAAGAAACCATCTTATGAATTTCATATTATTCTCCGCCAAACATTATCCTGCTTAAAACTGTACTTATGCTTATAGTGCTATTTAGTTTTAAACAATAAGCTAACACTTTTTATTCTGAGTTAAGTATTTATCAGGTAAAATATAAAAGAATATACTATTCTAATACTATGTGTTGGCACTTTAATTTAATTCGTGTGTATTTAACAAGAAACAGCGACGCATTAGCAACCAAAAGGGAATAACGCATGATAGATTTCGGAATGCTTCGTCAAGAAATAAGAAATCCACTAAAACCATCAGAAGTTCGAGAATTAAAAAACTCAACTTTAGAAAAAAATACGTATTGCTCTCTTCAACTTCAGGTATCTGGCTATGTTTGCCTATGTTCGTGTATTTTAGATGGTATTAAATACTATATTCACGAGAGAAATTAAAAAAATAATATATTGTTTGTTAATAGATTGAGGAAGTTTCCCTCGCGTCTAGAAATTAGCCAAAAGTTGGCCTATCTTTATGTTCCCCACAATAGTTATAATCACTTTTATAAAATTAGAATTCATTAAATTTTTTATTTAAAAACTCATTAGCAAATTTTTCAGCTTTTGAAATATGGTTTTTTGTCATCCTTCTAGCAACAATAACTATATTTTTAGCTGCAGTTATATCACCATTTAATTTAGCAATTTTCCACCACATATACGCATAAACGTCATCCTGTTCGATACCCAACCCAATAAAATACATCTGGCCCAAATTTACCTGGGAATTTTTATTGCCTTGTTTAGCGGAACGTGCATACCATTTTACTGCAGTCGTATAATCCTGCAAAACACCATTACCCGAGTGAAACATCAAAGCAAGATTATGCTGTGCCCGAGAATTACCTTGTTTTGCCGAAAGAGTGTACCAATTAATAGCAGTTTTGTAATTTTTTAGCACCCCTCGGCCTGTTTTATAAAACAAACCCAGATTATACTGAGCGTCTGCATGACCTTGTTCTGCAGCAAGAAAATACCAATTGGCAGCTATTTTATAATTCTGATCAACACCATTCCCACTCTCATACATGCAACCTAGATTATACTGTCCAAATTCATTCCCGTTATTCGCTGCACGAGCATACCACTTCACAGCAACTTCATAATTTTTTATGACCCCGCGTCCATTATGATACAGCATACCCATACTGAATTCTGCTATCGCATTGCCCCCTTTTGCTAAAGGCTCCCATTCACGTAAGGCAGCTGTATAATCACCAGCTCGATAGGCAGAAAAACCCGTTTCTAGATCAAGAATAGGGAATTTTAACGTTAGATTATCCATTTAATAAGTATGACAGAAAAAAAATAAGACAAAAGAAATATCATCGAAATTATACTCAATGACCGTTAATAAAATTAAATTTCTAATTCCGATAGAACCCAATATGTTGATCACAAAATTGCTTACCGAATACTAAATGAGCCCCAACAATATTTCTAACAATGTACTAAAAGAAAAACATGACTGAGTATAAAGAATGTGCTAATATGATGTAATACATTGATTTAATCCTAAAAACTTGATCTCTCGTTATAATTCATTAGCTATAAAATATATGGTTCTGGCGTCAAGGTAGTGCACGGTTAATTATTCTCCAGCGGATCACCTGTTGCTAGACTCACAAAACTATAGGAACAATTCAAATTGACTATTCATTTTCATCAAGATGATATCCCCGCTGGACTTACTTTTGGCAAAAACGTAGCCATTGATACAGAGACACAAGGTTTACTCCTTCAACGAGATCGATTATGCCTAATTCAATTATCTGACGGTAATGGCGATGCACATCTAGTGCAATTTAAGCCTAATCAATACGAGGCCCCTAATTTAAGAAAAGTATTAAACAACCCCACAAGCGTAAAAATTTTTCATTTTGCACGCTTTGATATAGCAGCAATAAAGGCCTATCTTGGAATTACCTGCTCACCTGTATTCTGCACTCGTATTGCTTCACGCCTAACCCGTACCTACACAGAAAAACATGGTCTTAAAGACATTTGTGCTGAACTACTAGGCATTGAAATTTCAAAACAACAACAACAATCCGACTGGGCAAATGCAGAGCTAACTAACGAGCAACAGAAGTATGCGGCCTCAGATGTTCTCTATCTGCACCAACTAATGAAAATTCTTAACGACCGCCTCATTCGTGAAAACCGTGCCAATATAGCGCAAGCCTGTTTTGATTTTTTACCCTTCCAGGCTGAATTAGACCTAGAAGGGTGGAATAATATTGATATTTTTGCTCATTAGAATGTGGTAAAATATAAAGAGGTTTAATTAACTGTTAGATAGACTGCCATCTAATTTTTTAAATCTAAAACAAATTAAGACCACTTAAGCTAGGCAAAGTATGAACAATATTAATACCACAACACTAAAAGATCTTGAACATGCTAAACAAGTTTTGTTAATCGAAACTGCCGGTCTTACCAAGCTATCTCAATCTTTAAACGAGACCCTTACCAGTGCTCTAGATATTATTCAGAACATTAAAGGACGTGTGATTGTTACAGGTATGGGGAAAAGTGGTCATGTTGCAAAAAAAATAGCAGCTACATTATCCTCAACTGGAAAACCAGCTTTTTTTATTCATCCGGGGGAAGCTAGCCACGGCGATATTGGAATGATTAGCAAAGACGATGTGGTCCTAGCTCTCTCAAATTCAGGTGAAACCCCTGAGTTAAATGATATCATTTCGTATACGCGACGCTTTAATATTCCGCTAATAGGTATGACTAGCCAGTTAAGTAGTACACTAGCATTAGAGTCCGATGTTAGCCTTATTTTGCCTTCCGCCGAAGAAGCCTGTTTTATTGGTCTCGCACCGACCACCTCAACAACCATGATGATGGCTTATGGCGACGTGTTAGCAGTAGTTTTAATGCAACGTCAAGGATTTAGCGCTGAGGACTTCAAACTAAGGCATCCAGGTGGCCATCTCGGTCAAAGTCTGCTCAAAGTTTCGGACATTATGCATGTCGGAGACGCCCTTCCAATAGCTAGAGAATTAGATCTAATGACCGAGGTTCTGCCTGAGATGACAAAAAAAAATCTTGGGTGTATTGGCATAATCAATAATAAAGATAATCTAACAGGAATTGTGACGGACGGTGATTTAAGACGCCATATGGCGAATGGCATACTTGATTTAACAGCAGCCGAAGTTATGAATCCTAACGTGAAAACAATAAGACCCGCAGCACTAGCCAGCGAAGCACTTCAGATCATGAATAATGCAAAAATAACAGGTCTCTTCGTTTCAGATAAACAAAAAATTGTTGGCTTATTGCACGTACATGACTGTCTTCGGGCTGGGATTGCCTGAACTAGAATAATGGGTATCAGGTTATTAAATCGTTTTATTCCAAAAACCAGTAAAAAAAATGACCTACCCTTAAATTTAAAGAAGCCCAAAATTAAAAGGATAAAGAAAATTAATAAAAGGCCGATTCCGGTTGGCTACAGTAGATATGTCTTTTGTATGAAATTACTATTGCCTGCAATTGCGTTAGGGATGATAGGTTTAATATTTCTTTGGCCACAGATAAAGGTCAAGGACACAAGGTTCTCTATCGATTTTAAGAATATTCAAAACTCCGATTCAGAAGATTTAAATATGATCAATGCGCGCTTTGTCGGCACAGATGATAAAAACCAGCCATTTTCAATTACAGCTGATATGGCCAAAACACTAATAACGGATGGGACTTTAATTGAATTAGAAATGCCAAAAGCTGATATTGGAATTGATGATGGCACTTGGTTCGCTATAATCGCGAACGATGGGATTTATAATCAAAAAGGTCAAACCCTGGAGTTAGCTGGTGATGTCAATTTGTTCCACGATTCGGGCTATGAATTTAATACTACAAAAGTAATAATAGATCTAACTAGGGGTGTTGCAATTAGTAATGCTATAATTAACGGCCACGGGCCCTTTGGTAATGTAACTGCAGAGGGCTTTCTAATCGGAAAGGAGAATAATCAATTTCTTTTTACTGGAAAATCGAAATTAGTTATTAAACTTGGTGTTAGCAGAAATAAAAAATAAAAAATGAAGGGTAATTAATAATGATCCTAAATCTGTTTAAACAAATTATTATTTTATTTTACTTTATAACTCCATCATTAGTATGGTCTCAATCGCTTAATCTAGCGACAGGTAATAACGATCAGCCTGTGGAAATTACTGCAGATAATGGAATTGAATGGCAACGCGACAAACAAATAATGATTGCCTCCGGCAAAGCTAGAGCTACTCGCGGCAAAGCAAGCGTCGAAGCTGATATACTCCGAGCATTTTATAAAAAAAACAAAAACGGCAGCTCCAATTTATTTCGACTAGATGCAATAGGGCAAGTTAAAATTACCTCTCCAACTCAAAAATTAACTGGCGAAATGGGTGTTTATGACCTGATAAAGGGTATTCTTGTTTTAACAGGAAAGAAAGTCTCTTTAATTTCAGGTAAAAACGTAATTACTGCAAACCAGCAATTAGAGTTCTATGAAAAGAAAGAAATGGCAGTTGCGCGCAAGAATGCGAGAGCCAATCATGATGGGAAGGTGTTGCGCGCAGATACCCTCGTTGCTCTTTTTTTTAAAGACAAAAATGGAAAAACTCAATTAAGCCGTGTTCAAGCATTTGACAATGTACGTCTGGTAAATAACACCGAATCTATATGGGCAGACAAAGGGATTTATGATGTTAATTCTAGTATTGCAACGCTAGACGGTAATGTCCGTATTACGAGAAATGGCAATCAACTTAGTGGAGACAGCGCTATAATAAATTTAACTACTGGGGTTAGTAAGCTGTTAACAGACCCTGTTCCTCAATCATCAACCGATAAAAAAAATCAAAACCCACAAAAGAAAAAACGCGTCCGCGGCTACTTGCTGCCCACAACAAAGTAGAAGAGTATCAATGTTTTAATTGAGTTCTTAACCCACAAGTGTAAACTTGTTATTGTATGTTTGAAGATATCTAGCGTTGTCTTGTTATTAGAATCAAGGAACAAAAAAATATGGTTGACGATTCAGAAGGCACTACTCCTCCAACATTAGTTTCAGCCAATAGTCTTGGCCTAGTAGCAAATAATCTTGGCAAACAGTTTGATAAACGTCCAGTTGTTCGTAGCGTTTCTCTGACAATTCAACGGGGGGAAGTGATAGGGCTATTGGGGGCAAACGGTGCTGGAAAAACGACATGCTTTTATATGATTACTGGCCTTATTCAACCAGATTATGGAACCATTACACTAGATGGCCAAGATCTCACAGACTTACCAATGTATCGGCGTGCCCGCATAGGCATTGGTTACCTTCCTCAAGAAGCTTCTATTTTTCAAGGTTTAACGGTTGAAAATAATATTTTAGCAATTCTCGAAATGGTTGAGAAATCAAAAGAACGTCGAGAGGCCATTTTAGAAGCCTTATTAGCTGAATTCTCAATTAGTCACCTTCGGCGCACACCATCTGTGGCATTATCAGGTGGCGAAAGACGTCGAGTTGAGATAGCTCGTGCATTAGCATCCCGCCCTCACTTTATCTTGTTAGATGAACCACTCGCCGGCATTGACCCAATTGCAGTTTCTGATATTCGAGACCTAATTTCACATCTTAAAGATAGAGGTATAGGTGTTTTAATTACCGATCACAATGTTCGCGATACTTTGGGTGTCATTGACCGAGCTTACATCATTCACGATGGCATGGTACTGCTGGAAGGATCCCCATCCGATATTGTCGGGAATGAAGACGTTCGCCGGGTATATCTTGGGGATCGGTTCAACTTGTAGGTGAGACGCAACATGACGTTGGGCCCTAGATTAGAACTCAAATATAGCCAATCATTGTCGATGACGCCGCAATTACAGCAGGCGATAAAACTTCTCCAAATGTCAAATGCTGACGTAAATGAATTTGTCGAAGAGGAACTTGCTGAAAATCCAATGTTAGAGCGGGATGATAGTAACTCCCCAAAGAACCACGATGGATCAGGTGAAGCTATCAACGAACCCAATGAAAATGAAGAGGGCTCGGAGGGACTTGAAACCATAAACCTAACCAACAGTGAACATATTACTGAAACCCAGGAAAATGCTCTAGATATGGAGATTTATGACAATATCTGGGATGGTGAACCAGCGGCAGAACCAGCAGCTACCGTACATAATGAAGATGGTGGCTTAATCTCAGAATGGAGTAAACCCGTCACTCGAAATGGTGTGGCTCACTCTGATAATACTGACTATTCTTTAGAACAAACTATACGCCAAGAAATTTCTCTCAGAGACTATTTAACACAGCAAATTCAAATTGATCTTCCGGATCCAACTGAACGGATTATTGCTATGTATTTGCTAGATTTACTTGATGAATCTGGCAGATTACCGCCTGATTTAGATAAAAATACTGAAATTCTTGGCTGTGAGTTTTCTCGTATTGAAGCTGTTCTAACAAAGCTTCAGGCGCTTGACCCTCCCGGAATATTTGCGCGGAGCCTAACAGAATGCTGGTCTATTCAACTACGCGAACTCAACAGGTATGATCCAGCAATCGAGATCCTACTTCAAAATATTGAACTACTAGAAAGGCATGATTATGGAACCTTATCAAAACTTTGTGGTGTAGACTTAGGCGAGATCAAGGATATGATTGATGAAATTTGGGCTCTTAATCACAAACCTGCCGAGGCATTCGATTATGTTATCACCCAGCCAATAACACCTGATGTCATGATGCGCTCTGGTCCATCTAACACCTGGATAATCGAACTCAATAACGACACCCTGCCGAAAGTTTTAATTAATAATCAGTATTATTCTATGATAAAAAAGTCAGTCAGAACAAAAGCAGATAAGCAGTACGTTACAGAAAAACTGCAAGTGGCAAATTGGCTGGTAAAATCCCTGCACCAACGGGCAACAACTATTCTCAAAGTTGCGACGGAAATTGTTCTACAGCAAGATGCCTTTTTTACAAAAGGGGTAGAACACCTTAAGCCCCTGATACTAAAAGATGTAGCCGAAGAGATTGAAATGCATGAAAGCACAGTAAGTAGAGTTACCTCCAACAAATACATCAATACGCCGCGAGGTATTTATGAACTCAAATACTTTTTCACAACCGCGATCGGTTCCTCAACTGGAGGTTCTGCTCACTCAGCAGAATCGGTTCGTTACAGAATAAAGGGCTTAATTAACTCTGAATCTTCGCAAAAAATCCTATCAGATGATAAGTTGGTTAAATTACTTAAAGCAGGTGGTATTGAAATTGCCAGACGAACAGTCGCTAAATACCGTGAATCGATGAATATTCCATCTTCGGTACAACGCAGGCGAGAAAAAAAAATTGTGGATAAGTTTCAGCTATTCAATAAATAATTTTTAGTACAATCCTATCCTTTTCAATATGATATACTTGACAGAATGAACAGACCACATTACGTTCCGGCCGTCCATTTGGTTGATTTATCAGACTGAATCAACGAAGGTTTTGATCTCATTTAAAGGGCTAACATAAAGAATTTAAGTATACGTGATATAAAAATGGTTCTAAACGGCTAACCCTAATCCTAGTATTTTATTTTAATTAATCAGATACGATAGATTTGTAATCCTACAAAATATTTTATTTGCCTCTGATTGGTTCTTTAAAATAATTTGTACTAATCACTAACGGGGAACAGAACTAATACTTATCTTATCGTAAGATAATAAAGGATAGTTATGGAACTCACTAATTTACTGACACCCGAATGTATTGTCGCCAATTTAAAAGCAACAAGTAAAAAACAGGCGCTACAAGAAATGTCTAAGCGCATTGCCGAAGTAACTGGCGAGAATGAACGAGATATATTTGATGTTATAATTGAACGTGAAAAACTTGGCACTACGGGTGTGGGAGATGGTATCGCGATTCCTCATGGCAAACTAGAAACCCTACACAGATTATATGGTTTTTTTGCCCGACTAGAACGCCCTATAAATTTTGATTCTATTGATGAACGGCCAGTAGATTTGATTTTTTTGCTATTAGCGCCGGAAACTGCCGGAGCAGAACATTTAAAGGCCTTAGCCTGCGTCTCACGCTTTTTAAGGGATAAAACTAATTGCGACAAACTACGAGGCTCTAACAATCCTGAAGCATTATATGCTCTTTTGATTGAAAATGAAGAACATCAAGCAGCTTAAATCCAAAAGATACAAGTTAGAAGTATGAAATTTAACAGCATTCTGTTTTTTAAGAGGCCCAAATTTAACTTCAATGCACATTGACTGGATAAAGATCGCTCTGAATAGCCATGGCTCGCGCAAGCTCAAATTCTGAGGCCATGCCAATTTGCTCACCATCAGCTGAAAAAATACCAAAAATATTTTCACCATCTTCAACGATTTGCTTAACATATGCCAATTCATCCAAACCAAGATAAATAAGATCACTATTACTAAATGTACCATTTAGGTCGATAGGTACATTATCTGCTGCTGGATCATCATACCTTGTCATTTTAAAACCTTTTTAATCACGCGTTAATCCTACCTAAAACTATTTTACCGATTCTAGTTTTACACTCTCTATTTTTTTAACATTCGTTTTAACAGCTGTCTGAACTTTCTCAATCTTAATCTTGCGAACTTCTGGCTCAGGAACTGGCCGCAACATATCTATATGCAACAAGCCGTCTTCAAGACGCG
>CAJQSN010000088.1 GCA_905614355.1 uncultured Rhodospirillales bacterium
AATTGGGAATTATAGTATGCCCTATTTATAGGGGGACTCTCTTATTGGCGCTTGTGGTATGTATGGAACGCTAGTTGATTGGGTCTGTACTATTTTTTTTCTTTCCTGATTTTTTATCTAGTTTGTCTAGGTCTGGATAAAGCGTAGTAAAATCATCTTCTGATCTACCCTGCTTAATGGCTTCTTTTATATAGGCGTAGGTATCTTTGCCAATATTGACTGTGGCACCGAGTTTATCGGCTAGCGCGATTGCCATGCCCACGTCTTTGTTTAGGTTGTAGACACGAGAGCGCCCGTCCCAGGTTTTGGATAGAATGTGGTCGGGGAACCGACGTTCCGAAATGAAACTTCGAGCATTACCATTGTTGAAAACCTCTATTAAATCTTTAAGTTCTATACCTGCACGTCGTCCGAGATGAGCGGCCTCACAGAGAGCAAAAAAATTAGCATGGGTGATCATGTTGTGGACGATTTTCATCGTATGGCCCGTCCCACTTTTACCCAGATAAATAAATTTTTTAGCCACAGGAGCAAGAATGTTAGTTGTTGACTTGAAAACCTTTGGATCTCCCCCAATCATTAAGGTCATGGTACCTTTATCTGCTCCCCGGGCGCCACCACCCGTCATGCCAGCATCCATATAGCTTACCCCTTTAGACGCTGCACGGCGCGCAAGTTTTTTAGTATAAACTGGATCAGATGTTGTGAAATCGTAGAGAATTAGTCCGCGTTTCGGTTTTAATAAAATACTATTTTTACCTTTTAGCATCCTATCAATTTCAATTGAACCCGGGACAACAAAAATAATTATAGAACATTTCTGTGACATTTCATTTGGTTTTAATACTGTCGCTATTTTCTCGAAGGGTTTGCATGCTGTTTCTTCTAGATCCCATACAAAAACGTTATTACCCGCTTTGATTAGATTTTTAGCAATACCTTTACCCATGTTTCCAAGACCGATAACCCCGATTTTTTTTGAGGGTGATCTTTTTGAATTAGAACTCATTAGATTTTTTTCCCTTTTTTGGCCGTTCAATATTGGCGGCTCTTTCCATCGCGGCGCATACTGCTGCCGCATCTTCATCGAAATGACCCTGGGCGATAGCGGCATAGTAGGATTGAAGAGCTACATGATAAATTGGGGTGGGAACTTGCATCTTATGTGCATGATCAGAAATAAATCGTGAATCTTTAATAGGTACGGAAAAATTCATACCTTCGTGCTCATAGTTATTATTTGCCATCATTGCCCCTCTCGTTTCGAACATAGAAGAGCTTGAGCCGGATCCACTGATGACAGTGTGAATTAATTCCGGGTCGAGGCCAGATTTCATACCTAAAACCATCACTTCAGCTGCGACAGAATTATGAACTAAGTTGAGTATGTTTGAACAAAATTTCATCTTCATGCCGTTACCAAATGAGCCAACATAAAAAGTTCTATTTGCAAAGCTCTGTATAATTTCTTGGACATGTTTATATACTGCTTCATCACCACTGCCAAAGGCTGTCAGCTGTTTCTTGACAGCTAAAATTCGGTTACCACTCACGGGGCAATCGAGCATTTTTTTACCCGCAGCATCCATAAATGACTTGGCAATTCTCTTTTGTTCTACAGGAAATGTACTTATCTCAATAACAATTTGCCCCGCCTTATTAGCTTTATCAATGCCGCGGTCACCGCTAAAAACGTCTAATAAAATATCGACGGTTGGTAGACACGTAATGACAACATCGCTGAGCATTGCTACGTCGCATGGCGATAGAGCTGTTTGCATACCAATTTTACTAAGGTTTTCGGTGATTTCTGGGCGAATATCATAACCAATAACTTCAAAACCACTATTAATTATATTTGGCACGATAGCCGAACCTAAGACACCAAGCCCAATAAAGCCAATTTTTTTACTCATATGAACCAATCCTTTTTTTACCCACGTTCAGAGACGTATCGATAGTTGCTTGTGTCGCAATGGCTAATCCGCCATTCAACGGGACGGCCATCTAACATTTTGGCAATACGATCAATCTCTAACATCGGGGTGCCCTCATCAATATTTAGGATGGTAGCCTCTTCTGCAGATGCAACGGTGGCCTTTAAATGTTCTTCAGCTTTTGCAACGGTAATGCCATAAGTTGACTGATAAAACCGGAATAGATTGTTTGGCGGCTCCATCTCAGAGCCAAAGCCAGGGAAATGTTCCAGCGGGAGACAAATAGTCTCTATAATCGTTGATATGTTATTAAAATAACGGATGCGCTGGAACCGCACGATCATATCACCATCGATGAGTTCTAGCTTAGATTTTTCGAGTGGTGATGGTAATTTTTCTTCGCATAACAATATATTACTTTCTGGTAAAATCCGCGCGCCGTCATTACCAACAATACTAAAATAAAGGAATAAGGATCTTCGCTCGGTATGTTCAGATACGAAAGTGCCAACCCCCTGTTGGCGAAACACCAGGTGTTCCGCCACCATATCATTAAGCGCCTTTCGTACTGTGCCTTGACTAACATTGAGTTCGGTAGCGAACTGAATTTCGCTTGGTAGGATTTCCCCCGGTTTCCAAGTATTGTCTATCAGGCCTTGGCGAATAATATTATCTACTTTTTGATACTTAGTTTGTGTTGATTTTTTATCGTTAATTACCGGCATTTTTTTATCTGCGGATACGATCGGTTTATTTTTCACCTCCTCCTCCTTTATTTATTTAGATTATAGTTAAAGTTATTTTCAATACTATACTCTTGCATCAGACATTGCGAAAGCTCTCGATTTTAGTATTCTAAGTAAAAGCTACGGTGCTTGAGATTAATCTAAATACATAGGAAAAAAAATGTCAGAGACAAAAATATTTAAGATCAAAGACGCCCCTACCCATGAACGGGGTGATGGTGTTATTACGACAGTCCTTGTTACGAACGAAAAATGTGGTTCTCGCATTACGTCCGGATTAACCAGTTTTCCCATTGGCAAAGAGGTGCCTGTGCATTGTCACAATTGTGATGAGCAGGTTGTATTGCTTGAGGGCGAATGCAATGTCGAGATTGATAGTAAATTGACGCGTGTGTCTGCAATGGACACAACGTATATTAAAGCTGGTACATACCATAGATTTGTCAATATTGGTGATACACGAGCGGTCATTCTTTGGACTTACGATTCTGATTCTGTTACTCGGACTTTCCAGAAGACTGGAAAAACCGTAGAACATTTATCTGGTGATGATGTTGTGACGCGGTAATAAAATAATAAATAGGAGTAAGTTATGGCTAAAAAAGTTATTGAGGTAAAACGCTTTTCAGCCGGGGCAATCCTAGAATTTATTCAACGTGTTCTAATAGCCGCTGAAATGCCGAGCGGCGACGCTCAAGTTGTTGCAACGTTAATGGC
>CAJQSN010000089.1 GCA_905614355.1 uncultured Rhodospirillales bacterium
GTGAAGATAAAAGAAAAATATATCTTTTTGAACGCTACGTAGACTCTGAAAGCTGCCTAGCCCACATAAAAAATATAAGTATAGATTTACCAGTTTTCTTTGAATGTGTAGATTTAGATCCAATAGTAATACTAGGCGACGTAACAGCCGCTGTGAGAGAGATCTTTGATAAAATGAATGCTTCTTATACCCATTTTTTTAAAGGCCGCACTACATAAAATACGTTGGCATTAGTAGCTATGAATTAACCTAAATTTCGTTTAATAGTATTTTGTAATAATTCAATATTTTCGGGTCTAGGTCTTATTGCCCCGGAAGAAATCATAGCACCAATTTCTACTATAGCAGCATTATAAGGGGCAGATTTTCCAATTTTTTTTGATTCCTTAACAACCAAACCATTTATCATTTCTATTTCTGTGCGGCGTCCCTTTAAAAAATCTTGGAGTATGCAGTCTCTCGCGGCAGGACCAATATGACCAACCAATGTATCTAAAAGCTTTTCAGGCAACCGATTCGACTGACGCATTTCCTCTTCCGTTAATCCCATAATAGGCTCCGCGTCAAAGCCAAGAGCCTCACCTAGTAACATTGCCTCCTGCCCAATTTTTATTACAATTTCACGCATACCAACCTCGGATAAGCCCGACTGAACTGGTAAGCCTAACAAAGCAAATGGCCCTAAGCTCATAGTATTAACTAATAGTTTCATCCATTTAGCTGACAGAATATTTTCACTGACCGATACAGTTCCAGCACAAGAGAGTATGGGCTTAATCTTATCTATAGCCGACACATTTTTCTTGTTAACTGACCCTAATCCAAACCAAGTTCGCTCTTTTGGCGTATTACGTTGAACCAAACCAGGCTGAGTCATTTCTGACGCAAGCTCTACAACACATCCAATTGTACGTTTTTTACCAACTGATGTTTCGATAATTCCAGTGGTCATTCCATTCTGCAGACCAACTAAAATACCCTCATCGGATAAATATGGTTTAATCAATTCGCAAGCCCATAGAGTATCATAGGATTTAACAGCCATAAAAACGATATCAAATTTCTTAATTCTCTCTGCTAATTGACAGAAATGGAAAGCTTTGGCTTGGACATTTTTCGTACCGGCCGAGGATTTAATGATGAACCCATTCTTACGTACAGCTTCTATATTTTCGGGCCACTGATCATAACAACTAACCTCATATCCCGCATGAATTATATCAGCTGCAATCGAACTACCATTAGCACCAGTACCAACGAATGCGATGGAATATTTTTGATTTTCGGTCATATTATTTTTAAGAATACTCCTGTAAAAAAAGGGTACTATAACCATAACTAAACACTTTAATTTACATACCAGATTGGGCCTCTGTTGACCAAGTATTTAGATTATAGAGCAAGCTTATTTATTTTATAAGAAAAAACTATTTTAAGATTTTTAAATGTAATTATAAGGTTTTGAATTAACTTAAACTGACAATGTTTTAAACTGTGGGGGATGGCATGATAATAGTGATTTTTTGGTGTAAAATTGGCGTACATAACGCTAGGCACATTGAGGTAAATACTACAAAAGATGACATGGAAGAAAATAAAACTTATTAATCGACATAGTCAGAATTATTTTATCCTAAAATGGTTTTAACCTTCAGTGCCGCTTCAGATGCGGGATTTAGGCCCGATTGCAGTCTGGCTATGGGTTTGTAGGAGAATAAATGGTGGGCCCGGCAGGACTCGAACCTGCGACCAGACCGTTATGAGCGGCCGGCTCTAACCAACTGAGCTACAGGCCCCCACCACTTGGGTTGGATTAGCTCTAAATAAAGCGACAAATTAACGGTAAAAACTGGTTGGTCAAGGCCAAAATATGCAATTGAAAGTAAGACATAAATAAATCTACCAACTTTTTTAAGGTGTTTATATTAATATTTAATAATCCAGAAAACTACGTAATTTTCTAGAACGACTAGGATGTTTAAGCTTTCGAAGCGCCTTCGCCTCAATCTGGCGTATGCGTTCACGCGTGACCGAAAACTGCTGGCCAACTTCTTCCAACGTATGATCTGTATTCATACCTATGCCGAAACGCATCCGTAAAACTCGCTCTTCGCGAGCCGTAAGACTAGCCAAAACGCGGGTCGTAGTTTCTCTCAGGTTACCTTGAATAGCAGCGTCCAGAGGCTGGATGGCATTCTTATCCTCAATAAAATCACCAAGATGGCTATCTTCTTCGTCACCAATAGGGGTTTCAAGGCTAATTGGCTCCTTTGCAATTTTAAGTACTTTGCGCACTTTATCAACAGGCATCGCCAGCTTAACGGCCAACTCATCCGGAGTAGGCTCCCGGCCAATTTCATGCAGCATCTGCCGAGACGTTCGCACCAATTTATTAATTGTCTCTATCATATGCACAGGGATACGAATGGTCCTAGCTTGATCGGCTATTGAGCGGGTAATAGCCTGCCGAATCCACCATGTTGCATAGGTGGAAAATTTATAGCCGCGGCGATATTCAAATTTATCAACGGCTTTCATTAAGCCAATATTACCTTCTTGGATCAAATCCAAAAACTGCAGGCCGCGATTAGTATATTTTTTTGCAATTGAAATAACGAGACGCAAATTAGCCTCAATCATCTCTTTTTTTGCTTTGGCTGATTCCCGTTCACCTTTTTGAACTGTATTTACAACACGACGAAATTCGCCAATTGGAAGCTTAACTTCATTAGCTATTTCGCTAATTTCACGGCGTATTTCTAAAATTTCTTCTTTATTATTCTTGCCAAAATTCGACCAGCCCTTCCCATCGAGTTTTATTACACGATCAAGCCAATTAGGATCAAGCTCATGACTAGTATATTCCGTCAAAAAGTCCGCTCGTTTTACCTTTGCCTTTACGGCAATCCGTAAAAGTTTACCTTCGTTACTGACTAATTTCCGATTTAGATCATACATATTGCCTAACAAATAATCGAGCCTATTATTATGAATATGGATACCTTCCATCAACTCAATTAACTCAGTACGAAGCTTAACAATCCGCTTTTCACTGGCTGGCGCAACTACATCGCCGCATTGGACAGTTGCCAATCGCTTCTCTTGGGCACGATTTAATTTTGTGTAGGTCGTTTTTAATTGATCAAATTTTTCAAGTACAATTGGTAATAATGTCTGCTCCATGACCGCGAGAGAGACACTATTATCCGCATCATCATCGTCTTCATCAATAGGTTCTTCACCCGTTTTCGCCTCACCGTTCTCTAAACTTTCTTGTTTTGATTTTTCCAGGTTAGCTTTTATTGTTTTTTCGGCCTTTTCCCTAACTGTTGGTTCTGCTGAAACAGCACTTTCTTTGCTCTCTCCAGTGTCACCTTCTGCCTTAGTTACAGTGTGATCCTCTTTTGGGCCCGAGAATGTTGCGTCAAGGTCGATAATATCTCGCAGCAACATATTTTCGTCGTCTAAATCTTTACGCCATTGCAGAAGAGACCTAATGGTCATGGGGCTCTCAACAATACCGCCGATCATCATTTCCCTGCCGGCTTCAATTCTTTTTGCGATTGCGATTTCGCCTTCGCGTGACAAAAGTTCAACACTACCCATCTCACGCAAATACATTCGAACAGGATCGTCAGAACGACCAACATCGTTTTCTCCAAAATTACCGGATTCTACTTCTTTTTCATCGTCTTTTTTCTCTTCTTTAGTATCACCAGGATCTTCACTTTCTTCATTTTCAACAACATTTACACCTGATCCCGATAGCATGGCCATAGTATCTTCAATCTGCTCAGATGAAACTTGTTCTGACGGCAGCGCAGCATTTAACTCATCATATGTTACAAACCCACGCTGTTTGCCTAAGGTAATCATCTTCTTAACAGCGGCATTAATTGAATCCAATAAAGGACCATCATTTTTATCGGCCTGTGCTTGTGATTTTCTCTCAGTAGCAGTCGCTTTTTTTGTGACCATTCTAACCCCGCTTAATATTGCTCATAAAAAGAGCTGACTAAGAATTCCTAGTAATTACACTTATTCTCTTCCAACCAACACGCTCTAAAGCGCTCCCATATTTTATTTGGATCTACTAGGCGCTTTTAGAATTAGTCAAATTAGACGAATATATCTCCGCATCTTCTTTCTTCATTGCAGTCTGCTTTAAGGCTTTAAGCAACTCAAACGTTTCCGAGGTTGGATTCTCAGAAAGCTCCTTTTCAACTGCCTGGATCTCTTCCAACAGCTGATTGCGACGGAAAAGCCGCAGGGTTTGCTCCCAACCTTTCTGGGCAACATCAATATTTTCATCTGGCCGGGCAAAATTGGCGTGGTTTATAACCTGTCGGCTCAAAAGGCCGTTCAATAGCGCAGAAAACCCGGTATTCTCTAGATGGTCTCGCAAGGCTACTTTTTCAGTTCTTGGAGACAATGCAAGGGTCTTTAGTACTTCTTGGCGTAACTTGTCAAGGTCTAAAGCCCTAAATTCAAGACTAGCTAGTTGTTCCCCAATATGGTCAAACAATAATGGATGATTGATTAAAGTCGCAATCAAAATCGCTTGTTGGGTCCAAAGAGTATCCACATGAGCCCCTTTACCCGATTTTTCCGCCATTTGAACAGAAGAAGTTGGCTTATTACCTCGATCACCGTTGCCTGATGAAAAATTGTTCATATTTCGATTTTTACCGAATTCATCCCACAGACGGTTCTTAAAATTGTTCAAGTAATAGCGCTGTACAGTTTGGTCTTTAATATTTTTAGCGGCCTCCGTTAAACGATTTTCAAGGCCAGCTCTATCTTCAGGTGTTTCAAGCCTGCAGCCGAGGGTATTAAACCTCCAGATCACTTCAAATAAATGCAATGCCTCTTCTAAAACCTCTTCAATACCTTTGATACCCCTAGTTTTAATTAAACTATCAGGATCTTCTCCATCTGGAAGTGATATAAATTTCAAACTTTTTTCAGGTTTTAACAGTGGCATTGCGCGCTCAGCGGCACGACGCGCAGCCTTTTTCCCCGCGTTATCGCCGTCAAAACAAAGTATAGGTTCTGAGACAAATTTCCATAATAATTGCATTTGGTTCTCTGTTAATGCGGTTCCTAATGGAGCCACCGCGTGCCTAAAACCGGCCTGGTGTAAAGCAATCACATCCGTATAACCTTCTGTAACTAAAATTGTTTTAGTATCACGTGCAGCCTCCACCGCTTGAGGTAGAGCATATAGGCTGT
>CAJQSN010000090.1 GCA_905614355.1 uncultured Rhodospirillales bacterium
TAGGCCCGATGTAAGGATTTCTATCGGCGTCATGCGTAATGGCAAGAACATCAACCTTAATTTTGTAACCGGATCAAAATTAAAGAGCACTTCTGGTAAGATCGAAAAACTAGGTCTTCTAGGCATTTCAGTGCAACCTGGAGAAGTTAAATACAGTCAGAAAAACCCCGTCGAGGCTATTTGGCTTGGCTTTGAGCGCACCTATCTTTTTACAGTTCGTATCCTTGAATACATAGGGGATATCATTACTGCTAAACAGTCAGCCGACCAGCTAGGTGGTATATTGAGAATCGCTCAAATCTCAGGCCAAGTAGCTGAACTCGGTGTTGCTAGTTTTATTTCTTTCATTGCTATTCTTTCAATAAACTTAGGTTTAATTAACTTATTTCCGATCCCATTACTAGATGGTGGCCATTTAGCTTTTTATGCGATAGAAGCAATTAGGGGTCGGCCTTTAAGCCAAAAGGCACAAGAATACGGGTTTCGAGTAGGGCTTGGTTTAGTAGGAGCTTTATTTTTGTTTGTTACCTGGAACGATCTTGTGTATTTAAATTTTTTTAAAGCGATAGCGGGAATTTTTACATAAAAAATCTTAAACTTTGGTTTTTATGGAATTGCGTGATTTATTACTAAAAATCGTTTATAATATGAGAAGGTGTTTTTATGGGAGTTAAGTTTTGCATAAGATTAGAGTAATTGCGCTAGCTACAGCTATAATTACTGCGTTTTCATTTTCTCTACCATCCTTTGGTCAGGGATCAAACGTGATAGAAAAGGTGGTTGTCCAAGGTGGTAAGCGAATAGAGAGTGAAACGGTGCGTTCTTACCTATTGCTCCAAGCGGGAGACTTATTCGACAAACGTCGAATCGATCAATCGCTTAAAAGCTTATATGCGACTGGATTATTTGCTGATGTTTTGATCCGTCAGGAAGGTAAGTTACTAATTGTTCAGGTCGTAGAAAATCCAATTATTAATAGAATAGCATTTGAAGGTGCGGAGAGAGTTGAAGAAGCTGATTTGCGAAATGAGCTGGTTTTACGTCCACGAGTTGTATTTACACGTACGAAAGTTCAAGCTGATGTGAAACGCCTTCTCGAAGTCTACCGTGTAAACGGGAGATTTTCAGCAATAGTCGTTCCAAAAATTATTCAACTTCCACAAAATCGCGCGGATCTTGTCTTTGAAATTACTGAAGGTCCATTAACTAGAGTTGAGCGTGTTAGTTTTGTCGGTAACAGGTATGAGAGTGATTCAGATCTTCGAAGCGTTGTTCGAAGCAAACAGACACGCTGGTATCGATTTTGGTCTGATGATGATACATATGATCCAGATCGTTTGGCCTTAGATCGAGAGTTGTTACGTCGACACTATCTGGCAAAAGGCTTCGCAAACTTTCGTGTAGAATCGGCGATTGGAGAGTTGACGCCCGATGGCAAAGCCTTTTTTGTAACTTATAGTATAAATGAGGGAGAGCGTTATAATTTTGGTAATATAAGTGTTGCCGCTGATATAAAGGGCCTTGATACAAAATTACTAGCAGGAATAGTTAGCATTAAAAAAGGTGACCAGTACGATAATAAAAAGATCGATGGGGCTATTGATTCTTTAACCGATGCTATTGGTGATAGTGGCTTTGCTTTTGTAGAAATACGACCTCAAGTTGATCGAGATAGAAAAAATAAACTAGTTAACGTAAAATTTTCCGTTAGAGAGGGCCCCCGTGTATTTATCGAGCGAATTGAAATAACGGGAAATGTCCGTACAATCGACACGGTAATTAGGAGAAAAACTCTAATATCTGAAGGAGATGCATTTAATGCATCTAAAATACGCCGTGGACGACAGCGTCTTCAAGATTTAGATTTTTTTAATAAGGTAGAATTTAAAAGAGAGGCAGGTAGTGCACCTGATAAGGCTATTATCAAAGTCGATGTAGAAGAAAAGTCGACAGGTGCCCTAAGTTTTGGCCTTGGTTACTCTACGGACGTCGGTGCTCTTATAGATGTCGGTTTAAAAGAAAGAAATTTGTTGGGAAAAGGTCAGGAACTTGCATTCAAAACTTCTATTGCGGGTGAAAAATCTACAGGTAGTGTTTCGTTTACTGAACCATATTTTATGGATCGAGAGATAGTGGCCGGTATCGATGTGTATCATAGTCGTCAAGAATTTCAGAGCACTAGTTCGTATGATTCTAAAAAAACTGGCCTCACTCTACGAACTGGATGGGCTCTTTCAAAAGGACTGCGTCAAGGTTTAAGTTATAAAATTGAATCGTCAGAAATTGAAAATGTTTCAATATCAGCATCAAATCTTGTTAAATCCCAAGCAGGGTCTCGAACCCTGTCAGCAGTGGGGAATTCTTTAGTTTATAATGAGTTAAATAGTAGGATCAACCCAACAAACGGTTACCGTCTCTCTATGACTAATGACGTTGCTGGGCTAGGCGGGAATGTCAGGTACCTCAAAAATCAAGTGAAAGCAGCCCAATATTTTGAAGCCAGTCCCAATTGGGTTCTCAGTATCAATGGTGGTGCTGGTCATATACTAGGTCTAGACCAGGATGTTAAAATATCCGATCGATTTAAACTAGGCGGTACGAACTTACGGGGATTTGCTAGTAGCGGGTTAGGTCCGCGAGATATAGTCACCGATGACTCGCTGGGTGGTGAATGGATGTATAATGGATCCACTCAATTAACATTTCCATTAGGCCTGCCTAACGAACTGGGTATTAGTGGACGTTTATTTAGTGATTTTGGTAGCGTAGGAGAAGTTAACCCAACAAACGCTAATATTAAAGATTCCGGCAGTATCAGAGTTACTGCTGGTACTGGTATAGGTTGGGTGTCTCCATTTGGTCCCATTAATATTGACTTAGGCTGGGCACTAAAGAAGGAAAGTTATGATAAGACCGAGCGCTTTAGATTTAATTTTGGATCGCGATTTTAATATGAATGTTCCTTTTAAACTTGCTGTATCAATTTTGTTTTCAGTAACCACTTTTTGTTTCACTAGTTCAGTTTATTCGGCTGATGATAAACCGGCTATTAAATTGGGCATGGTTGACCTGACGCAAGTAACTAGAGGGTCCTTGTTAGCAAAGGATATTGCTAGAAAAATAGATGCTAAACGCAGAAAATTCATGAGTGAAATTAAAACCGAAGAGGCTTCTCTTAGAAAACTCAATGATGAATTACAAAAGAAACGGGTTATTTTATCCGCTGAGTACTTTGCTGAGGAGAGCCGTAAATTTAACGTTAAAAGGGCTGCTCTAAAAAAATTGGTTCAGGATCGGAATAAGAATTTATCAAAATTTCGGCGGCTTAGTGACATATATTGGAATAATGCTATGCAAACAGCCATGACTGAGGTGATAAAAAAAAATGATTATAATTTAGTTCTTCGATTTACCCCAGAGTTAGTTCTCGTTCGACCTTTGTCTATAGATATTTCTAAGCTAGTTTTAAATCAGTTGAATAAAACTGTGTCGACATATACTTTAGCCAACCCATCAGCTAAAACGGGAAAATAGTATATGGCTGATCCTCGCTTTTTTGAAGTAGAGGGACCATTTAACCTAAAACAATTAGCTCAGATTAGTGGTTCTGAAATTGGGGGAAACTCTGAGAACGACATTAATTTTTTAGATATAGTCTCTCTTTCATCTGCGACAAATAGTGATGTAAGTTTCATAGACAATCCACGTTATTTTAGAGATTTTTTGGCTACCCAAGCGGGCGCTATTTTAATTACTCCAAATTTGGTGGATAAAGCTCCTCCCACAGCAGCTCTTCTTATTTCAGAAAATCCTTATTTAGGGTTTGCAAAATTAACTCAAGCATTTTATCCGATATATTCTCAAAAAATTGGTCATATTAATATTGGAGCGAGTATAGATCCTTCAGTGGTAATTGGAAAAAACGTTATTGTGGAAACTGGAGTGGTTATTAAAGAAAAAGTCAGAATTGGAGAAGGGAGTGCCATAGGAGTTAATACTTACATTGGTAAGGGAGTAGAAATCGGGTCTAATTGTAATATAGGTTCTAATGCCACGCTAACGCATTGTATTATTGGTAACCAGAATATTATTCATCCGGGTGTCCGAATAGGACAGGACGGGTTTGGTTTTTCTCCAGGAAAACCGGACCATACAAAAATAAATCAATTGGGCCGCGTTGTCATTGGAGATAAAATCGAGATAGGGGCCAACACTACAATCGATCGAGGTTCGAGTGGCGATACAAAAATTGGAAACGGAACAAAAATTGATAATTTAGTGCATATCGCCCATAATGTCGAAATTGGAACGGGTTGTTTTATTACAGCTCAAAACGGATTTGCTGGAAGTGCGATTGTCGGAGATTTTGTGTCATTTGGCGGACAAGCTGCAGTCACAGGTCATGTAACCATAGGTAATGACGTGCAAGTTAGTGGTCAGAGTGGCGTTACAAAAAATATTGCCGCAGGTAAAAAGGTTGCGGGACATCCAGCACAAGACGCTAGACTACACTGGAAAGGTCTTGCCGTTATTAAAAAACTAGTTAAACAAAAACGGGGTTAAAATGCGCTCAAATGTAACAGTTTCTGATGATCCTGTAATAGATATTGAAAAAATTATGGAGATGATACCTCATAGATATCCATTTTTAATGATTGATCGAGTAACGGATCTCGTTTACGAAGTAAGCGCTATAGGTCATAAAAATGTAACGATTAATGAACCTCATTTTCAAGGACACTTTCCGAAAAAACCAATTATGCCTGGTGTGCTTATAGTCGAAGCAATGGCCCAAACTGCAGCGATTTTAGTCGTTCAATCCTTGGGTGGAGTGAGCGACGATACTCTTGTTTATTTCATGTCTGTTGATAATGCTAAATTTAGACACCCAGTGACACCGGGAGATGCGCTGACGATTTATGTTGAAACCAAACAACACAGAAAAACCGTTTGGAAGTTTGAGGGCGTAGCAAGAGTTAATGACAAGGTAGTTGCCGAAGCCACTTTTACAGCGATGATAGTAAATAATGAGTAAAATTCATCCCACAGCTATAATTGAAGACGGTGCGTCAATTGGAGTTGACGTAAAAATTGGACCTTATTGCTTTATCGGTGGCAATTCTGTCTTAGGTGATAGAATAAATCTCGAGTCTCACGTTGTAATATCTGGGTTCACACAGATTGGTGAGGGTACGCATATTTTTCCATTTGCATCAATAGGTCATAATCCTCAGGATCTTAAATATCAAGGAGAACCGTCTCGTCTTAAAATCGGTATTAATAACGTCATCCGAGAACATGTTACGATGAACCCGGGCACACAGGGTGGGGGCTTGTTGACTGAAATTGGCGACAATTGTCTATTTATGGTGGCGTCTCATGTTGCTCATGATTGCTCTGTTGGTGATAATGTTATTCTTGTTAATAATGCGACTCTTGGTGGACATGTTAAAATAGGTGATTTTGCTATTATTGGAGGTCTTTCTGCGGTTCACCAATTTGTTAGGATCGGCCGTCATTCCATGATTGGCGGATGTTCTGGCGTCGAGAACGATGTAATTCCGTATGGCTCGATTGTTGGCAATAGAGCTCATCTATCGGGTTTAAATTTAGTTGGCCTCAAACGGCATGGTTTTTCACGTGAAGTTATTCATGATTTACGCCGCGCTTATCGGCTTCTATTTTCTCAAGAAGGAACTCAAGCTGAGAGGATGGCAGACGTTTCTGAATTTTTTTCTAACATAGAACCTGTTATGGAAATTTTAGAGTTTATGTCAGTAGAGTCGTCTCGAGCTATTTGCCAACCGTTGTTTGAGGATGCAGCCTAAGCTCGGCATCATTGCGGGTGGGGGCGACCTGCCAGCGAGGATTATTGATGCGTGCCAGGCGTCTGGCCGCGAGTATTTTGTTGTGGGTATAGACGGGCACGCTTCACCCGAGGTATTAGATGGTATACCTCATAGCTTGGTTAGTATTTCTAGGGCTGAATCAGGGTTTAAGGTTTTAAAACAAGAGAAAGTCGCTGAAGTTGTCATGATTGGTGATGTGAAAGTTCCTTCATTAACTAACACGTGGCCTGATTACCGTACCTTAAAATTTTTTGGAAAAATTGCCTTAAAATCTCTATTTGGTTTTAATGGTGATAATAGTCTTTTAATGTCACTTGCAAATGAATTTGAAAAGGAAGGTATTAAAGTAATTGGTGCCCATGAGATCCTGGAAGATCTGCTAGCTCCAGAGGGATTGCTAGGAGCCATCACTGTTCCCGAGGAATTCTTATCCGATATTAATTTTGGTGTTGCGGCTGCGCTTGATTTAGGTAGGCGTGATGTAGGTCAAGCTGTAATTATTAATTCTGGCCTGGTTATAATTGAAGAAGGAAAAGCTGGAACAGGTCAAATGATTAAAGATAGCCAAAGTACAACCCCAGATGGTAGAGGTGGATTGTTAATTAAGCTTAAAAAGCCTGGGCAAGACCGAAGAATGGATTTACCCACTATTGGTGTGATGACTGTGATAGAAGCCAATCAAGCTGGATTGGTAGGAATTATTGTACAGGCAGGTGAAACTATAATTGTTGATCTAGAATCTGTTGTTTCAGTAGCAAATCAGAAAGGTATCTTCATTAAAGCGTTAGATTTGGACTAAGGATAATATATGAAAAGACCACATATCTATTTAATCGCTGGGGAACCGTCTGGAGATAGATTGGGAGCACGGCTTATAGATGCTTTAAGACGCAAAACAGAGGGTCAATTCAAGATTTCTGGCATCGGTGGTCCCGAAATGGAGAAGCAAGGCCTGAATAGTTATTTTCCAATGTCGGAATTGACTGTAATGGGCCTTGTGGAGGTCTTGCCACGGATTCCTAAGCTACTCAAGCGGATCAGGGGCACAGTAAAGCACATTCTTGGTTATAATCCTGACGTGGTAATAACAATTGATTCTCCGGACTTTTCGTTGCGTATTATAAAGCATCTGCAAGGAAAAAATATTCTACTAATTCATTACGTAGCACCATCAGTTTGGGCTTGGAAGCCTGGTCGTGCAAAAAAATTAGCAAATTTGGTTGATCATTTATTAACCTTACTACCGTTTGAGCCACTATATTTTGAGCGTGAAGGTTTGTTAAGCTCTTTTGTTGGACACTCGGTAATTGAAAGCGGTGCAGATAGGGGTGATGGAGTTGCCTTTCGTGAGCGCCATAATATTTCTCCTGATTCCCAAGTTTTGTGTCTTTTACCAGGAAGCCGTCTCAGCGAAGTTAAGAGAATTTTACCGATTCTTAGGAAGGTTGTGACACGTTTGAATAATTCAAATCTTAGTTTGGTCTTGCCAACCTTGGACAATGTTAACGATAACGTAAAGCAAGAGATAGCATCATGGCGATATAAACCAATAATTATTAGTAGTGATAAGGAAAGATTTGCAGCCTTTGCAGCTTCTAACGCTGCGATTGCTGCTTCTGGTACAGTTTCGCTAGAATTAGCTTTAGCAAAAGTACCCTATGTCACAGTATACAAAGTGAATCCATTAACGGCGCTGATTTCGCGGCGTATAATAGTAACCCCATTCTATAATATCATTAATATTTTGTTAGGAC
>CAJQSN010000091.1 GCA_905614355.1 uncultured Rhodospirillales bacterium
TCATCACCTGCGGAATTAGCAGGATAAAACCCAATCACACCATCAGCGATCAACCACTTCTCTTCAACTAAGCGTTTTAACATGGCCTGGGCGTCACTGAACAAAGATTGCGCTGCATCACCGACAACCTTATCTTTTAAAATGCTTGGGTAATTTCCTGCCAATTCCCAGGTACGAAAAAATGGTGTCCAATCTATATATGGTATTAGTTCACCTAAATTATAATTATTAAACTCACGCACGCCCAAAAAACTTGGGCTTGGTGGGGAAGCTTTTGACCAGTCTATAATGTGCGCAGCATTCCGGGCTTTGTTAAGAGTAGTAAGATTATCCTTATTCTTACGGCCCTCATATTCTTTAAGAACAGCTATGTAGTCAGTGTTAACTTTCTCGATATAATCATCTTTTAAGGTTGCACTAAAGAGTTGGCTGGCAACGCCTACCGCACGCGATGCGTCCGTTACATATACTGTTGGACCGTTATAATTTGGGGCTATCTTAACTGCTGTATGCACTTTAGATGTTGTCGCCCCTCCAATTAGCAATGGTATATTAAAATTATCTCTGGAGAGTTCCTTAGCTACAGAAACCATTTCTTCCAAGGATGGTGTTATCAACCCTGAGAGGCCAATTATATCAACACCCTCATCCTTTGCGGTATTAATAATTTTCTCATACGGCACCATTACGCCTAAATCAATTACTTCATAATTATTACACTGCAACACAATACCAACTATATTCTTACCAATGTCATGCACATCACCCTTGACTGTCGCAAGTAATATTTTACCTTTGGCCTTGGTCTTTCCTCCAGCCTCTTTTTCAGCCTCGATAAAAGGCGTTAAATGAGCAACCGCCTGTTTCATCACGCGAGCAGACTTAACCACCTGAGGCAGAAACATTTGTCCCGAGCCGAATAAATCACCAACAATATTCATTCCGTCCATTAACGGGCCTTCAATTACGTGTATTGGTTTGTCAGCATTCAAACGCGCTTCTTCAGTATCTTCAACAATATAATCAGAGATTCCTTTAACCAAAGCATGAGCCATACGGTTACCAACAGTACCTTCGCGCCAGGATAAATCCTCAGCCTTATTTAGATTTTGCCCTTTTGCCTGATTAGCAACCTCTAATAATCTTTCGGTGGCGTCTTCGCGACGGTTCAGGATTACATCTTCAATACGATCCCGGAGATCACGATCAATTCCCGAATAGACGGCAAGTTGGCCAGCATTTACAATACCCATATCCATTCCCGCGTTAACCGCATGATACAAGAACACGGAATGCATCGCCTCGCGCAAAGCATTATTGCCCCTAAATGAAAAAGAGACGTTGCTAACCCCTCCACTTATGCTGGCAAAGGGGAGATTTAATTTAATGTATGAAACAGCTTCGATATAGGCTTTTGAAAAATTCTGGTGTTCTTCTATACCCGTTGCGACGGGAAAAATATTTGGATCAAAAATTATATCCTGCGGTGGAAACCCAACTTCTTCGGTCAGAATACGATATGATTTCTCACAAATTTCCGTCATACGCTTGTACGTGTCAGCTTGACCATGCTCGTCAAATGCCATGATAATTGCGGCTGAACCATAATACAGTATTTCCTGGGCCTGAGCTTTAAAGGCAGATTCCCCTTCTTTAAGGCTAATGGAATTAACAATACTTTTACCTTGGACGCATTTTAGCCCAGCTTCAATGACCGTCCACTTAGAACTATCTATCATAACTGGTACGCGGCAAATATCAGGCTCAGATGCTATTAATTTTAAAAAACGCTCCATCGCTGCCTCAGCGTCAAGCATTGCCTCGTCCATATTTACATCAATAATTTGCGCGCCGTTCTCAACTTGTCGACGGGCAATTTCAAGTGCGGTCTCATAATCGTCTTCTAATATTAGCTTCTTAAATTTCAAGGACCCTGCGACGTTAGTGCGCTCGCCGACATTTACAAAACCTGTAACTTCATTGATATTGAGGGGCTCTAATCCACTAAGACGTCCGTGAACTGGTAGTTTAGGAATTGGGCGAAAAGGTAGTAGTTCAACACGTTCAGCAATCGCTTTTATATGCTCTGGCGTTGTCCCACAACACCCACCCACGACGTTAAGAAAACCGCTATTAGCAAACTCTTCTAAACTTTCAGCCATGCAATCCGGATCATCATCATACTCGCCAAATGCGTTAGGAAGGCCAGCATTTGGATGTAAGCTGGTATAAGTGGGGACAATGCGAGAGAGGGCTTGGATATGTGGTCTTAAATCTTCAGCTCCTAAGGCGCAGTTTAGCCCAACCACAATTGGTTTAGCATGAGCAACCGAGTTCCAGAATGCTTCAGGTGTCTGTCCCGTTAAAGTTCGGCCTGAAGCATCGGTTATGGTCCCAGAGATCATTAGCGGTATATCGATGTTTTGCTCAACTTGGAATTTCATTACTGCATAGAGTGCGGCCTTTGCATTAAGAGTGTCGAATATAGTCTCAACCATTAAAACATCAGCACCACCCTCAATAAGGGCATTAGTTGCCTGAGTATACGCGTCGACAAGCTCATCAAATGA
>CAJQSN010000092.1 GCA_905614355.1 uncultured Rhodospirillales bacterium
AGCGTTGTCCCAGAGCGCGGCATCCCAAGAATAAAAATTGGTGATGAGGAAGTCGACGAAGTGTTTACATTTAGTTTTGACCACTTCTCAAAAAAACTTTTAGTAAATGTCCTTTCATATCTCTGAAGTTCTTTATAATGCTGATCATAATCAAAATTTAAACCTGATTTTTGAAATAATTGGCTGCGATATTGGTTACCACTTTTATAATAATTAAATGAACGACCTAGGTCACCTAGCCGCTCCAATTGCATGGCCAATACAAAGTGTATTTTAATTCTGTGATCCGCAGTTATCCCTATCGCAGATGTAAGCATCAACTCAAGTTTTTTAATGATACCACTATCAAACGTTACTTTTCCAGAGGTTGATAAAACATAGTAGGCTTCGATATTATCCGGATCATATTCGAGCGCTGTTTTTAAATAAATTAATGCTTCATCAAGCTGACCAAGCTCAGAACAGCAAACGCCCAAATTAAGGTAAGCGTCAGAATTTTTTGGTTGCAGCTGAATTGCTTGTTCGAACAACGTCTTTGCCAGCCCAAATTTACCCTGGCTCGAATAAAGTGAAGCTAAGTTTATAACTGACTGACTGTGTAGAGGTGAAAGCCTCATCACTTTCTTAAAAGCCTTTTCTGCATCATCGAATTTTTTCATGCGTGTCAAAATCACGCCTAAACTATGTATTGCAGGAACAAATTCAGGCTCCTTAAGTAAGGCGGTTCGACAAATCACCTCAGCACGATCCAGAGAGCCCATGGTTAAGTAAGTAGTGGCCAAATTGCTATAGGCTAGCAGGAAGGTCTCATCAATTTTAATGGCCTTTAGAAATGCGGTTTCCGCCAAATTATTTCGGCCCTGCATCATATATAAATAGCCGAGATTGCTTTGTGCAGATACATTATTAGGTGCGAACTCAATCGATTTAGCATACGCTGTCTCAGCGTCTGAAAGTTTATTTTGGGCAGCGAGGGCACGACCGAGGTTATTATAAATTTCTGCATTTTTAGGCGCAATTTGGATTGTCGCAACACAAATTTTTTCTGCTTCCGACCAGAGCGAAAGCGTATTTAAAATAATCGCTAAATTTACATTATAATTCGGCTCATTAGGTTTGATAAGAAGGGCCCTCTTAATCAATTGAGCAGCATGCTTGTGTCGTCCTGTTTGATGCGAAATAATTCCCAGTAGATGCAAAGAATCTGCATTATTTTTATCAGATTTTAATGCGCGTTTATAAAATTTTTCAGCCTTATCAAATTGCCCCGCTTTATGAGCATTTGTTCCTCTTTCAATTAAAGCTTGAGTTTTTAGATTATTTTTAGCCATGAAATCCCATTTGAGGTCCATCTAAGACGCACTGTTTTCGAAGCTAATTAATGCTATACCATTTAACAGTAGTAAAAATTCGAATTTGAATACCCATGTGTATCATTCGTTGAAGGTCCTCACCGCATTTAATTCGGCTATAGAGTAAGTAGGTTTCTAATTTTATGGACACGTCTTCTTATTATGTATTTATAGACTGGATTGCCAAACCAGCCAACTGCGAATCAATTTTTTATGAAACGGATCTCGGGTATTAGGCAAGCATTACATGAAGCTATTTCAACTCTATTGTAACAAAATATTATCTAGAATACTTTGATCAGCGCTTAACCCTTAAGCTACTCACACCAGAGCCTGATATCATTAAAATGGCCAAATTCCTACATTTTTTAGCTATATCACTGCCTTATTTTAATAATTATATCAAATAAACAGAATTTCAATCAAATTAAAGACTAGATAATCAAGTCATAGCATACCCAATAATTGCATTATTAGATCAATGCAAAATTTTCATAATTTGCTTTTCTCTGTAAAAATGCCTTATATGTTGATAAATATTGTAATTGATCTAGATTTTCATAGGATACAGCAGGTTAAAAGTGTAACAATTTGGGGACTAAATGATGGCCGAAGAAACTAAATTTAAATTTGACAACAAACGTGAGATGGATGCCGCAGCGTTCTCACAGGCTGCATACGTTATGGATCAAGCGCGTCAGAAACTAAATGATAAGGAACTTGGAGAAAGAGCACTAAAATACAATCAAATGCTCTGGTCAATTGTCCAGAATGATGTTTCCCAGCCGGACAACGTACTTCCCGAGGAGTTAAAAGCTAATCTTATGAGCTTGAGTATTTATGTCGATAAGCAAACCACAATAGGACTGAAAGATCCTACTGATGAATTGTTTGATAGCCTAATTAGTATAAATTTAAATATTGCTGAAGGGTTAATGGAAAAGTCATAACAAATTAAACAACTGATGCCACTCATATACTATTAGAAGCCAAGTTTAAGACCTGCCTACCTGGTGGGTTTTTTTATCAGTTCTATAAATAGACGGCTTAAATTCTATTTAATAGAATGTTGCTATGCCGCAACTTCTGATTATAAATTATTTATAATGCAATGATGGCTTTGTTCATTATTTACTATAAAATAATTATGATATTCAAAATTTTAGGCCATATTGATAATGGATACATCTAACGCCAAAATTGTTCCAGTGATCCTATCTGGCGGATCTGGGACCAGGCTCTGGCCTCTTTCAAGAGCTCATTACCCAAAACAATTACAGCCTTTGCATTCTAAACTAAGTCTATTACAAGAGACAGTTTCTCGCCTAACTGATGACAATTTTACACAACCACTTATCATATGCAATCAAGAACACCGATTTATTGTTGCTGAACATCTCAAAGAAATAGGTATTAAACCGGAGGCAATTATACTAGAGCCGATTGGCCGAAATACGGCTCCAGCAGCAGCCGTTTCATCTATAATAATCAGGAAGAAAGATCCAGACGCAATCATATTACTAATGCCATCAGATCATGTTATTAAAAATACGAAGGCGTTTAAAGCAGCAATCAAAACAGCCCTTCCTGCTGCGATAGATGGCTCATTTGTAACATTTGGTATTAAGCCTACAAGAGCTGAAACCGGTTACGGTTACATAAAAAAATCTGGTGCAGTATCGGATCAAAAAGGCTGTTTCAAAGTTGATGTGTTTGTGGAAAAACCAAACTTAGCAGACGCTACGAAGTTTATGGCTGAAGGCGGTTATTACTGGAATGGTGGTATTTTTCTTTTCTCCGCATCTCATTTCATAAAGGAGTTAGAGAGACTTTCGCCCAAAATAATTGAAACCTGTAATTTGGCGGTAGCTGAAACAAAATCGGATCTTGATTTTCACCGCTTAGACAAAGCATCCTTCTCAGCATGTCCTTCTATATCTATAGATTACGCAGTTATGGAGAAATCAGAAAACGTTGTTGTCGTTCCCGTAGATATGGGGTGGAGCGACGTCGGTTCTTGGGATGCACTATGGCAATTGCTAGACAAAGATTCTAACGGCAACGTAATATCGGGCGATGTTATATTAAGAAATACCAAAAATTCACTAGTTCGATCAGAAAATACATTAGTAACGGCCGTTGGCATGGAAAATACAATAATTGTTGCCACTGGTGATGCTATTTTGGTGTCAAACCGAAGTACTACACAGGACGTGAATTTAATCGTTGATGACATAAAATCAGCTAATCGTTCTGAGCATCTCTCACATTCTAAGGCGTATCGACCATGGGGTTGGTTTCAAACACTAGAAACTAGAGATCAATTTCAACTAAAGGTTATCAACTTAAATCCAAATTCAAAAATTTCTCTTCAACGCCACCAACATAGAGCAGAACACTGGGTTGTGGTGGCAGGCACAGCGACGGTCACCCGAGGCGATGATATAATTGAATTAAGAAAAGACGAATCAACTTATATCCCGATTGGTATGGTCCATAGATTAGAAAATAAAACCGATGAAACACTTGAAATCATTGAAGTTCAATCTGGTAGTTACCTTGGAGAAGATGATATTGAACGATTTGAAGATGAATATGGCCGGCACAAATGATCCAATTTTCTCATTCACTTGTACAACGTGATATTAGAAATGTTCTCCACCCCTACACTAATGTAGTATCTCACGATAAAATGGAGAGCCTGTTCACCACTAAAGGTGAACGTTTTTACGTCTTGGATGACGTCGCCAACAAACAACTAGCGGGTTTGTCGGGACTTTGGTGCACATCTCTAGGCTTCAACAATGAGCATCTAATCGAAGTAACCAATGAAGCTATGCTACAATTACCATTTTATCATACATTTGGCAGCAAGTCGCATCCAGCGAAAATAACCCTTTCAGAAGAGCTGATGGAGATGACACCGGTGCAAATGTCTAAAGTTTTTTTGAAAATTTAGGCTCCAAAGCAACTAATACAGCGGTGAAAATTATTTGCTATACAAATAATAGTTGGATGGAACACTTAAAATCTTGGTTGACCAAGGCTTAAAATAAAAACCTAACAAAACGTGTGTTTTTATAAACTTATTTAGGTATATTACCCTTGCTCGAAAAAAGAAAATCGCATATTTGAAGTAGGTAATATAGACTAGGAGCCCTGAGCATGAATTATAATGAGTTTTTTGCGGACAAGGT
>CAJQSN010000093.1 GCA_905614355.1 uncultured Rhodospirillales bacterium
TGCGCTGTGCGTCCTGCCAGAAATAGTTACTTGGAATTTTTATATTTAAATATAAGAGTATGTTCATTAATATGTTTTATTTGATTTATTTAGTTCTTTAGTTCCAGCGCGAGTATCTACCTAGGATTTGACGAGGGAACTCGCCGAGGGCCGCCATTTCCTGACTGGAACAACAAAATAAAGATGTTAAGTCTTTCTTCACTGATCAAATGATTAGCTTTACTTAACTTTATTCAACATTATTTCGATCATCTGGAAGTAACCAGTTTGCCTGTTCATTGTGAGCTTTTTATCAAGTTCAATTTTATTAAAATCTTTTACGGTAACTGTTTTAGCTTCTTCGTCCGTCATAGAGTTAAAAATATCTACAAGAATAAATGCATAACCAGCAGCTATCGTCGCCTCACTCCATGCTTTGAAGCGTTCGTCCTCTTTGTCCACATACAAATCGTACATGCATTGTGTAACTTTGTTTTTTTGGATACGACGGCTTTCACCAAGAGCATCTTTATTTAATTCCTGACCCTTCTGCATGAGGTAAGAATAAACCTCCAAGCTATCTATCGACTCTAATGTTTCTATGGTTGATTTGTATTCTTCGATTTTTTCCTTAAACATCAGTTGGACTTCCTAAAAAGAGTCTCAGGGCATTTCATTGTCTTTATTTCGAGGCAGTTACCGTGAGGGTCTGCTATAAATAAAGTCTCTTGTTGCAATTCTGTCCCTTCAAATCGGACATATGGCGGATCAATATATTCAATTTCATATTTTTCTAAACGTATCTTTAGGTTAGAGAAATCGTCCTCCTGCAAATGAACACCAAAATGGGGAACACTTACGTTACCCATATCTACGTTGTGTCGCTCACCCTGAGATGGTTTTTCCGGGTCAGTTGCATGAAGGGTAAGTTCATTACCCCAAAAATTAATATCAACCCAAGCGTCGGGATACTTAAATTCAGAATTACCCTTGGTACACCCCAGAACGTTGCAATAAAACTTTACTGCCTCTGTCAAATCCCCAGCCGGAATGGCCAAATGGAATCGATTCGTCATTTTATTCTCCCCTGAAAGCGGTGTTTTATTTCTTTTGGACTTAGTCATTCGTATTGAAAAAGGTCCATTGTTCATACGAATTTTCCCGTAATTTGGATTAGATGAAAGTTCCTAATGTTTTCCGTAGCGGAGCAGATCCCTAGTTTATCCTAACTGACTAGAGATCTGCCTAAGAAGTTACTTATTTAATTGTCTGTGATCTCCTAGTTTTTGGTTGATATTTAGAGGTAACTCTCTCAAGTGTCTTAGATTACAACAGGCTGTATTACCGCAAGCATGGTCAATCGCATCTGGTGGGGGCAGGAGTCTGGAAATTTACTGGCCCTGTATGACTCTTAAAATGACTCACAATTGAGTATCAGGTAGTTGGCAACGATTGTTGCTACAGCGATCATAGTGAAGGGCTTCAATGTTACAGAGGTGTGCCGCCTTTAATTCTCTCGCAAGATATTTCCCTGACGAAGGAAACGCGGGCAAAATTATCGGTTGAGGAGTAAATGAATACTCGCGGAATTTAAGTCACAATTTTACCGAGATGGAACAGGCAATCACCGCGTTCGGCTAAGCCTGGAATTCGTTTTGCAAGGATCAGACCCGCCGCTTCAAATTTTATTTCGTCCGCAACGCGCCAAGGTGTGTCGGGGTGATGAAGAAAACCTGCCGTTTGTCCAGTTGTGACGCGGTTACCAAGTTGAGCCGTTGGTTCGAACAACCCTTCTTGATCTGCAAAAACGAGTAGGTTTTTTGAATTACTGTTTAAATATGTAGTGTCACCTTTCTGGGCGACCGAAGGTGGTGTCTCTGAGCACCATACTCCCAAATGATTTAAGAGGCGGCGTAGTCCCAATTCACAGACTTTGAGGCACTCCGGAGTTACGGTTCCGGAACCGCCAAATTCACCGCCAATTCCTATGGTATTTTGCCGCTCTGCGGCAGCCATTGTGGCCCGGCTTCCGCTTCCTTTGAGCCCGCTTGATGGCATTTCAATCGCAAAGGGAGCTCCGAAAGTCGCAACCAATTCTTCTCGACGGGCCACTTCTTCATTGCCCGCTTCACCTCCCCGATATAAAACTGTTGGAAGGTAATGAAGCGAGGAGCCGCCGGAATGAATGTCAAAAGAATAATCCGCCATATCCATCAGCACGGTCTCCACATAGTAGGCAATTTGGCGGGTCGGTGTTCCAAATGGATCGCCAGGGAATTCTCGGTTTAAATTCAAATCATCAAGCGGTGAAGTTCTAAGGCCTGCTCGGGCGGCGGGAAAATTTGTCATTGGTAAAATAATAATTTGACCATTTACCCGGTCGGGTGTGATTTCCTTGGCAAGTTTGCACAATGCGACCTGACCTTCAAATTCATCACCATGAACTCCCGCTGAGTAAAAAACTGTCGGGCCCGTGCCATTTTTGATACTAACCACGGGTAATGGAATATATCCATATGCTGATCGATGTACAGAATGTGGAAGCTTTAAAAATCCTTCATGTTTCCCATTGGCAGTGAAATCAATGGTTGGTTCAATTGAGGAAGATGATTTTGTCATTTTGGGCCTTTAAATGTCTTATATTTAAATCTTTTACATGGTTCTAATTTAACAGATAACGTTGATTTGCCAATAGCGCCCATATGCCTCTATACAATGGACTTAAGGATTTCTATGTTGTAGATTCAATCGGATCTCGGTGTGTCATCGAGGTTTTTACGAGACACCTAATAATTGTAACGGTTACCACCTTTCTTAAGAATTTAACATGTAGCACATTGCTATCCATACAAGTTTACATAGAGCCTGTGTGGAGGTAGATCATGTGGAAGAATAATTCCGTCCCTTATATTTACCAAAAGAAAGAAATTTATTATTTTTCACTTCGTATTCAAAAGACTTGGAAAATTTTTGCAGGTATTCGAAAATAACTTTATCTCTTCAAAAAATTCGCCAAAGGTTACTATAACTAAATTAGCTTCTCTGGCTTCTCAGCTAGATGATGGGTGGTCGACGCCAAGTTGGAGAATAGACTATTTTCACAACGCTAAACTAGTAAAAAAACAAATCCGGTCATGTATAGAAGAAAATTCACATAGTGCTTAAACCAATTAAGTTCTAGGTGGTGGGTATTTTCTGCGAAAAATAAATAAAAAAATTAGGAAATGTTGCTATTCATCTTTTGAGTGTCTAAAATTTTATTTGAAACAAAATCAATAAAGGTTAATCTAGTTTTTAAATAGGGGAGTAAATAATGAAGGTTATTTTAAGTGGCATAGTAGCTCTAACGTTGGGTTTAATAAACAGCCCAGCAAATTCAATAACTTTAACGCATCATTGCGCATCGCAAGGTGGCGCAACAGGTCTTTCTTCATCACATTTGGCAGAGGTGGCAGCCGCAAAAAATATTGCCACTATTCAAGTGTCATGTGGAAAAACGTTAACGAAAACAATGAAGATGTTAGCTGAAGGTAAAATAGATATCAGCCCCTCAGTTTTTATCCTTAATTTTCTAATGAAAAAATCTGTTGGGCCTTACACTTCATTGGGTAAAGAAAAGGGTGCTAAACTGGCCGATAATATTCGAATTCTTTACGCTTACCATATTGCACCAATGTTTCCTTTAATATCGTTTACTACTAAGGGAATAGACAGTTGGGATAAGCTGAAAGGGAAGAAAGTCCTTAATGGTCCGCCCCGCGGAGGAGCCTTAACAACGGCGCGTGGTATAATAAGATTGGTTGCAGGAGTTTCTGAGGGTAAAGGCTATATAGGCAAACAAGTTGGTTGGAGTAGCTTTGACTCTACGTTCCTAGATGGTGGAGTGGATGCAACAGTCAGACCAGCAACTAATCCCCCCGGCTTCATGCCACTTTATTTGGCGGCGGGCAAAGTTACTGTAGTTTCAATTCCAAAAGATAAGTATAACAGCCCTACTTTTCAAAAACTTCTTACAGCTCCAGGAAATGTTCCTAATATAACTCCCATTAAAGATATGAATTGGGGCAAGAATGTAAAATTTATCTCAGAAGACGGATTGCACAGATCTTTGGCTCAAGTGGCAGGTGATGCAGTTAATAAAAAAATGTCAAATTCGTTGGCAAAAAAATTAACAGCAGCTTTTCTAAGTACTCAGGATGCGATGAACAGAAAAACACCCTGGGCTAAATCGTCAAAGTATGGGGAAATGGACGAGAAGCAAATGGGTTTTTGTAAACCAGGTATTAAATTTCACCCGGGAGCAATTGAGGCCTATAAAGAAGCAGGAATTAAAGTACCAGCCTGCGTAATCCCATAATTTTATATTATAAATTTTTGTAAAACCGGGGTTGATTCCCCCGGTTTTATTATTTCTCTTATTTAGACGCTGGGATTAGATTATATGCCAGATAATGAAGTTGAAAAAAGTGATTTATTTGATCGTACATCGCTTGTACTTGGCTTTACACTCGTGGTTATTGGAATGGTTAATAACCTTCCAACAATCCCGGGGTTACTTGAATCCATCCAGTCAATACCAGGGCTAAGCGGCCTACCTCGCCTTAGTAAATATAATCCGGAATATTTCTTTCCACTTATGTTCGCCATTATGCTGTTTATTTGTTTGCTCACGTCATCATTTGGTAAAGATTGGTTTAACCGTTCAACAACCCATAGGTATACGGGGATTGCCATTGATTTATCAATGTTAGCGATAACCTTTCTGGTTACTCTTGGTTATTTAATGGAAAATGATTCTGTTTGCCTGATTGATCAATTGTCAGGAGAAAGAGCTAGACTGATTGCATTAGGTGAGGCTCGGGCGCTGGAATTACTGGCCATTACAGGGACGTCGCAAAACGAACTTCCTGATTGCCAGGTTACGACGGGAAATTGGATCTTACCACTTTTACTCGCTGCTATCGCAATCTATTTTTTATATATTATTAAAGTCTGGGGTTTTCCAATTGTTGTCGTCGCAATTATTGTAGTGCTGTACACCCTAATAACCTCAGCGGCATGGTATTTTGATTTGTCTGATAATCCTTACCTTACCACTTCAGTGGGCACCATAACAGATGAAACACGCAACTATCTGGGAGCAATTGAAGCTGCAAGAAATGCACTGATATCGACATCAAATGGGATTATGGGTACATTCCTTAATATAACAGTCAATGTTGTCTTCCCATACGTCGTATTAGGCTCTTTATTCGGGGCATCGGCTGGCGGTCAAGCACTCATAAAGTTTGCGGTAATTATTACTAGAAAACTGCGCGGCGGCTCGGCGCATGCGGCGATCGTAGGTTCGGCAACCTTCGGAACAATATCTGGTGGGCCGGTGGTTAATGTTTTAGGTACTGGCACGTTAACAATACCTATGATGATCAAAACAGGTTTCAAGCCAACATTTGCAGGAGGGGTTGAGGCGGCAGCATCAACAGGGGGGCAAATTATGCCGCCGGTCATGGGGATTGCAGCATTTGTTCTGGCGGCCCTATCCTCAGTACCATACTCTGACGTGATTATCGCCGCCTTCATTCCAGCTTTAGCATATTTTTTCAGTCTATTTTTAATGGTGGTTTTTGAATCACGCAGTTTAGGCCTTAAACCTGTTGGAAATATAAATGAAGAACAAAAATTAACAAAAAGCGATAAACTAAATCTAGTTATGATTGTTGGGCCAATTTTACTTATTTTAATTCTGCTTTTAAGTAAGAAAGATGATGTTGGTACCGGTATATTGGGTTGGCTATTGGGTTACAGCCCCAGTTCGGGAAACGAGTTGCCTTGGGTTCTTCAACTTTATCAAAATGCAGCTGGGGACCCAGATTCCACTGGCTTCTGGGCAGTAATTTTTCTCATAGTATTGATGTTTATAGATCCAAATATAAGAAAAGCTCCTAAAAAAATAATTTACGCGATATCTGAAGCGGGTACCTTTATTGCCGGACTATTTTTACTTCTCATTGCTGTGTCCATTATTGATGTGTGTATAAATTTTACAAATTTTACTGGTATCCTTACAGTAGATGTATTAAATTGGCTAAAATCAGCCGAATCTTTCACTATACTCGGACATGAGTTTAGATTAGATGGAGCTCTTTATTTAATGTTAGCTCTTGTTATGGCTATGATTGCTACGATTGCCCTAGGGATGGGCATGCCTACATTACCTGCATATGTTAACGTCGTACTTATCATAGGACCTCTCCTAGCCGCCCTTGGAACATCATTTTTTACAGCACATATGTTCGTCTTTTATTTTGCTGTTGCATCAGCCATTACACCACCTGTGGCAATTGCGGCCTTCGCGGCATCGACCATTTCTAAAGCTGACCCACTTGCAACAGGTTTCGCAGCCGTTAGAGCTGGAATTGTGGTTTTTACTATTCCTTTTGTTTTCGCATTTTATCCAGAGTTACTCCTCATTGAGCAAGCACAAATAGCCCAATCCTTAACAGGATCATCAGTCAAAACATATCTGCCAGGTTACGACGGAACCGTATCTTTTGGCCCTCTTAGTTGGTTACTATTTAAACTACTTGTAGTTCTCTACCTAGTGGGTAGCGCACTAATGAAATTTGATGCTAGACGTTTGTCGACAATGTCAATTCTTATCAGAATTGTAGTAGCTATCTTAATTTTATTTAAAATACCCGTAATTTCTATTTCAGCATTAATTGCCGCATTTTTGATATTATTACATCATCATGTTATCGAGCGTTCTGCGTGGTCCAAAGATTTTTTCAATAAAAAGTAGTTTTAAATCTAAGCCATGGCACCTTTAATTATAAACATGGAGGTAAATACGTTGGTGAATTTAAGAACGATTATTAACGTTGGTATGTTAAATGTGATTAAATACTAAAATCGCCAGAAAACGTCTCAAATTTTAGCCCAAATGTTAGCCCAACAGGATATACGTAAAAAATTCTTTATTACCACTTTATATAACTTATTGATTATGAAGAAGAAAAATGGTGTCGCCACCAAGATTCGAACTCGGGACCCTCTGATTACAAATCAGACCACCTCTGAACAGATGCGGCAAGAGACCTTGATATGATTGAGTGGGCGCATGGTCGGGCGATAAAATAGACGGAAAAATAAGTTATATGACGTACATATTAATGCTTATGCTAAAATTAACATGAAAATTGCTGATTACGGTTAAAGCACTCTAAGCGAGAACTATTTTGTAGGTAAAATTGTAGGTAAATTCACCATAAATTTATAACCTACTGATAATAATAAATAAAATAAGTTAAATGGAAGAGGGGAAGGGATTCGAACCCTCGATACGCTATTAACGCATACACGCTTTCCAAGCGTGCGCCTTAAACCACTCGGCCACCCCTCCATTCATAAAACAATAAATGTAAGATCTCTCGCGTGGGGAACCTACTAAACCAAACCATGGACCGCAAATTATTTTATCACAAATTAAGTCTATTTCGGTTTAGCTTAATTTGTAGCTACCTTGAATCATTTTTGACTGTTATAATCATCAAATGATTATAGGAAGATATATTGGATGGGCTTTAATTATTATGGCCCTTGGTTTTACTGTCGCTGAAATTAGCGCTCTAGGCTTATCAGAACAATACGGGGTAATGAGTGCTTACTCTGTTCTACACACACTCATTCCTGGGGAATTAATAGTTACCCGTATTATTATAGGAAAGGTCCTCCATCCAGTAATTTGGGACCCCTTTATTAAATCATTATTATGGCTACCCGGGTGGCTACTTCTTGGCGTGCCTGGAATAATTTGCATATGGAAGTTTCGTGATCGGTCATTAGAGACGTCTAGTGAAGATAAAATTTTGGATTCGTCGTATGAAGATATACTTGCTGCTGCTGAGGAGTTTGATAAAATTGTTGAGAATGAAACGTTGTCTCAGTCAAGTTACGGTAAAATGGACGAATTTGACCCGACTAAGCTTGAGCTCAAAGGCGAATTTGGAGATGAAGATATGTTAGAAAAATCCATCTCAGACTTAAAAAAATAAATACTAGTCATCACTCATTTTTAGTGCAGCGAGAAAAGCTGATTGTGGAATTTCAACCTGGCCAAATTGGCGCATTTTTTTCTTACCTTTTTTCTGTTTTTCCAGCAATTTTCTCTTCCGGCTAATATCACCACCATAACATTTAGCAGTTACATCTTTTCGCATAGCCGAAATAGTGGACCGGGCTATAATTTTGCCACCGATTCCAGCTTGAACTGCAATTTTAAAAAGTTGGCGTGGAATTAAATCCTTAAGGCGTTCACAGATAGCACGTCCTCTAGCTTCAGATTGGCTTTTGTGCGACATAAATGATAGGGCATCAACAATTTCTGCATTAACCAAGATGGAGACTTTAACTAAGTCTGATTGCTGATATCCATCCATATGGTAATCAAAGCTGGCATATCCTTTGGATGTTGATTTCAAACGATCATAAAAATCAAATACAATTTCATTAAGTGGTAACCGGTACACCAGCATCGCACGATTACCAGTATAGGTAAGTTCAATCTGTACACCGCGGCGTTCGGTACAAAGAGATAATACGCCGCCTAAGTGTTCGTCTGGCACTAAAATTGTTGCCTTGATCCAGGGTTCTTCAACGAAGTCAATTTGCGTTGGTTCTGGCATATCGGACGGATTATGGAGTTCTAAATCCGTTCCATCCGTTTTATGGATCCGATAGACAACACTCGGTGCCGTCGTAATGAGATCGAGGTCAAATTCTCGTTCCAAACGTTCTTGAATAATTTCTAAATGCAGTAGCCCTAAAAACCCACATCGAAAACCAAATCCAAGTGCTGCTGAGCTTTCTGGCTCATAAACAAAACTGGCATCATTAAGCCGAAGCTTTGCTAAACTGTCTCTAAGCTCTTCAAAGGCAGCAGCATCGACCGGGAAAAGACTGGAAAAAACGACAGGAACTGAAGGTTTAAAACCGGAAAGTGGTTCAGTAGCAGGATTTCTCTCATCGGTAATGGTATCACCAACATTTGTCTCGGCTACCGTTTTAACGGAAGCCGTAAAATACCCAATATCACCAGGCTCAAGTTGTTCTATTTTTGTGGCCTTAGGTAAAAATTTACCAACATGGTCAATCTGGTGAATTTGTCCAGAAGACATCAGTTTAATTTTCATACCACGCTTTAAAATGCCATCTTGAATGCGAACCAAAATCATGACGCCTAAGTAAGAGTCATACCAACTATCTACTAATAGCGCTTTTAATGATGAATTTAACTTACCGCGTGGACTAGGTAATCGTTGAATTATAGATTCTAATACGTCCTCCACACCTTCACCGGTTTTAGCTGAAATGTTAATTGCATCGGTTGTATCTAATCCAATTACATCTTCGATTTGTTGTTTGATGCGGCCTGGCTCAGATGCTGGAAGATCAATTTTATTTAAGACTGGTATAATTTCATGATCTGCATCTAATGCGAGATAGACGTTGGCTAATGTTTGAGCCTCAACGCCTTGGGTCGAATCAACTACTAGTAAAGAGCCTTCGCAGGCTGCTAATGATCTACTGACTTCATATGAAAAATCTACGTGACCAGGTGTATCCATAAGATTCAGTTCATAAATTTCACCATTTTGTGCTTTGTAATCAAGACACACGGTTTGTGCCTTGATTGTGATACCACGCTCGCGCTCAATTTCCATTGAGTCGAGAACTTGCTCCTGCATTTCACGATCTGTTAAACCACCGCAAAATTCAATCATGCGGTCCGCTAGCGTTGATTTCCCATGATCGATATGGGCAACAATTGAAAAATTACGTTTATGGGCTAGGTCGGTCATATTGTATTATTAACCTTGGATTTAATCGAATATTTATCATCCATCAGTAACTTAATCAAACAATGTAAATAGCTGATGTATTGGCCTTATGTAGAAGGGATAAAAGTTCTTTAGTATAGCTATTTAGTCTACGTAGGCGCCAAAGAGTAAGCTATCATAATGACGTATGTTTTTATTAAATATACAACGGTGATTTGTTAAATTTTAGGTATTTCTAGATTATTCTGAGCACATGCTGCATTAACGGTATTTTGAAGTAAACAGGCAATAGTCATAGGGCCAACGCCGCCAGGGACGGGCGTAATGGCACCAGCAATTTGTTTTACTTCGTCAAAATCAACGTCACCACAAAGTTTAGATTCACCTTCTTTATCTATTGGCAGGCGGTTCATCCCTACATCAATAACCACAGCACCCTCTTTAACCCAATCTCCTTTAACCATTTGTGCTCGGCCAACGGCTGCGACTAGAATATCCGCGCGCCTTATCTCGGCTGGCAAGTCAACTGTTTTTGAATGTGCAATTGTGACTGTACAATTTTCGCGCAGCAGTAATGCAGCCATTGGTTTGCCAACAATATTAGAGCGGCCAATTACAAGTGCATTCTTACCAGCGATGTCATCACCCAATTGATCCTTAATCATCATAAGACACCCTAGCGGTGTACATGGTATGAGCCCATCGGAGCCGGTTGCAAGTTTGCCCGCATTAAAAACATGAAAGCCATCAACGTCTTTAGAGGGGTCAATTTTGGTTAGAACATTTTGTTCATTGATTTGGCTTGGTAGAGGAAGTTGAACTAAAATACCATGAATTTCGGGGTCATTATTTAAACCTTCTATTAAGGTTAGGAGTTCTTTTTGTGATGTATCCGCAGGTAGATTGTGTTCAAAGCTTCTCATACCGGCTTCGAGTGTCATTTTATTCTTATTTCGTACATAAATTTCACTAGCAGAATCTTCGCCCACTAGGACCACAGCCAAACCCGGAGTTAGGTTATCGCTTGCTTTTAGCTGGCGAACTTGTTCAGCAACGCTACTTCTAAGGTCAGCGGCAAAAGCCTTACCATCTATTATTTTTGCTTCGACCATAGTTAGCTCCTTATTTTTTGAGAATTATATGCTAAATTAGTTGGGTGTGAACGCCGCACTCTATCTATTTCAGTATCAATCTCAATTTTTATTTCTATTTAGTTACATTTAGGGGTTTTTACAATCGACTTAATAATATTAAATTATTTTAGCTGTGCTTATGGCAAGAACTTTTTGGTAGATGAAATTAACCGCATTGAGGCGCTCACTTATGGCAATCATCTTGTTTTTGAAATAAAAATTTCCACGCTAACATCCTAATATAATTTTAGGATCAAAGTAGATTATTGCTGTACTCTTTTATTAAATTTCGAAGGAATACCAGTAGCAAAATTAAAATAAGTGGTGAGATATCTATCCCGCCAAAATTAGGAACCCATCTTCTGATAGGGCTTAGGACTGGCTCTGTGATGCGATACATAAAATCATATATTTGTGAAACAACTCTATTTTGTGTGTTAATGATATTAAAACTAGTCAGCCAGCTCATTGCTACAACAATAATTAGGCACCACATGTATAAACCGATAATTTGGTCAATTAGAAAGAGAAAAGATAACATTGAACTAGACCATTCCTTAGTGTTTGTTATGGGAATACCGGCAAACTAGCGTTCCAACATTCACATAGCAAGGGGATAAGATTTATTCCGAGTAATTGTGCTATGGACGATTACTTACTTATTATAAACAAGGACTTTACTGTTGACCAAATCAAATTGGTACTGAATTACATATAATGGCTATTACCCCTAATAAATATGTTATCTAAAAATTATCTGTAGTTTAGCAAAATTACAGGTGACAAATGTAAATAACGAAAATATTTGAGGAGAAATTAGTTTAACATACTAATTTACTTGAGAATGACGAAGAAAGAGCAAAAATATATAAAGGGTATCCGTTATTTTGACGAAATTAGCGAGGGAATGTCTGCCGAGACTAGTAGAATTATAGGAGAGAAAGACATTATTGCGTTTGCGGAGGTTACCGGGGATAAGAATCCAATTCACTTGGATGTTGAATATGCAGCGGGCTCAATTTTTGGCCAACGGATTGGTCACGGTATGCTGGTTGCTGGTTTAATATCAGCAGTTTTTGGTTGTCATTTTCCGGGAAATGGTTGGGTTTATGTCAATCAGTCGCTACAATTTAGAAACCCAGTCTTTATTGGAGAAAGGGTAACTATTACGGTCACTGCAAAAAAATTAATTTTCACGAAACAATTGGTGGAATTTGATATAGTTGCAACGGTTGAGGAAAAAAAAATTATTACCGGTGTTGCAACCTTAATGTCTCCAAAACGGTCTGCATGATGACGAGCCTTTGGATAATTTATTATTCCCACATACCAATGGTTCTAGGTTTTGACCTTTTTCAACGACGCTGGATAATAATTCACCAAAACCTTGAATACTGGCAAAAGCGATGCAGCCATAAATAATTTTGCGCCAAAGTCACCAAGCGCCCATGTAACCCAAGGTAGACCTGTATGTATAAAAGCAATAGTGAAAAAAAGTGCAGTGTCTATTGCAGATCCCATGATCGAAGAGGTTAGCGGTGCTTTCCACCAAGTCAGGCCTCGTAATTTATTAAACACGTATATATCTAGCAGTTGGGCAATTAAAAAGGCGGACCCTGAAGCAATTGCTATTCGCACATTTACTAGTAACGATAAAGCAACCCCTATAGCAAATCCCACATATACAACTTTACGAGCGGCACGCGCGTTAAATAATCGATTAGTTATGTCTGTAACCAGAAAGCTTAGTGGATAACTGAACGCACCCCAGGTTAACCAGTCATTAATAGGGCGATTAACTAGTTCATTTGAGGCAACAATCACGAGGCTCATCGCAATGATAGGTATAAATAAGAACCAAAATGGAGTAATTTTTGGAAAAGAGACAGGCTGCATTTCGTTATATCCAATTTAGGGAATTATTAGGATTAGCGAGATAAACAATTTAGTTTAATTAAGCAAGATCTCACTTAAAAGTTTAGGAAAAATTACTATTTATTCTTTTTTATATTGGCATAAGTCGGATTATTTATAAAGTATTTGATAAGAGCTTCTGCATCCTTACTATCCCACTCAATACCTCCTTGTAATTTTCCAAGTTTGCGACTTTCTCGGTCAAAAATAAACGTTGTGGGCATAAATTTTACGCCTAATTTCTGTGCTGATTTATTCTCTTTATCTGTATACAACATTAGCTTGTTCAGTTTAAGGCGCTTTAACAATCGGGCGGCAACACTTTTACCTCCGCGATCCAGACTTATAGCAATAATAGTAAAGTCATCTTTTTTAAATTTAGTTTGAAGCCGCTCCATTGACGGCAATTCTTTAATGCAAGGTAGGCACCATGTTGCCCAGAAGTTTAATAAAACAATTCTGCCCTTAAAATTGGCTAAACTCTGGGTTTCGCCTTTAGTATTTTTCCAGTTAAAATTACCAGTCTCGTCCATACTGTTCTTAGTGATAGGAGTTAGTTGAAATTTTTTCATGGAGCCCGTTAGATTTGGCCCTTTAGCGAATACAGTGGTTCCATAGCTGAGAAGTATACAAGATATGATAATAATTCTTATTTTTTTAGCGTTAAGAAAATAAAGGTCGAAGTGTACACACATGTTTTCACCAAATTTATCAATACTGTATAACTGAATAATGTTGTTATAGCACCTGTTATCAAGCTATGAAAATTACTAATTTTTTCATTTATTTTTTATGAGCTTCTTAGACGTATAATATGGTATTTAAGCTGATATTATTATCTATTTCTCAATAATTAAATCTTACTTCTTTAGTTAATATGTTTTTACGTTTAATTCTAATTAGGTGATATCTTGAAACCTTCTGCATGTTTTGTTTATATTTTAGGGACTATTAGTTCTGATGATCGAAGTAATATGCGTACTTATGTGGGATGGAGTAATGATCTCAACATGCGTATTTTCAAACATAATAAGGGAACAGGAGCAAAGTCTACACGTGGTAGGCAATGGGAATTATTATATGTGGAAAAATTTTTTCTACGCGGAGATGCCATGAGTAGAGAATGGTATCTAAAGCGAGATCGTAAATTTAGAAGGGCCCTATTAAATAATTGGGTTGTTTAGTTTCGTAAATATTTTTACCTATTCAGGTTAATTCATCGGGTAGGTTTTAAGGTATAAAGAACACTAACCCCTCTAGTTTGTTCGATTTTGGTTGCTTTTCACCCATTCTTATTTCAGGCCTCTTTATTAATTATAGTATATTTTGCAAAATACTTGATCAGGTAAAATTAAATAAACCTCTTATTCTTCCTTGAAAGAATACGTAATAATCTTTGACTTGGCCTGTGACTTTCTATGTGGCACTACACCAATAACTGAGATTGAAGATAAGGAAAAATAGCCATTAAAGAAACTGCTATCGTTGTGCTTGCCGCAGGGCTTGGCACTCGAATGAATTCTATTTTGCCAAAAGTTCTGCATCCAATAGCTGGGCGTCCAATGATTCTGCAATTATTGGATAGCTTAGCTGAAATAGAACCAGATAAAATTGTGTTGGTGATAGGTCCAAATATGGAGCTAGTGAGCGATGCTGTTGCAGCGGCAGGTTATCATTTCGAGATTGTTATTCAACAAGACCGTCTTGGTACAGGACACGCCGTCCAGCAAGCGCAGAAATCCCTCTTGGGATTTAAAGGTAATGTATTAGTTTTATATGGTGACAGTCCGCTTATTACATCAAAAACGTTAGCTAAAATGTTAGAGGCTCGCTCTTCGCAAAATAATCCTGCTGTGGTGGTTTTAGGCTTTAAGCCGCTTGATAGGGGGGAATATGGCAGATTAGTTTTGGATAAAACTGGCAACCTAGAGGCTATCGTCGAAGCCACAGAAGCTAGCGAAGATGAGATTTTGAATGACCTTTGTAACTCTGGCGTGATGGTTATAGATGGGACAATTCTTCTTGAATTAGTGTCTAAACTCTCAAATAAAAATATTAAAGGTGAGTTTTACCTTACAGATATTATTAAGATTTCTCGCCAGTGTGGCCGTGATTGCAGTGTCGTTGAGGGAGATGAAGAAGAGTTGATCGGTATTAATTCTAGAGTTGAGTTGGCACTTGTGGAAACCATCATACAAGATCGTCTTAGAGAATCGGCTATGGAGAATGGGGCTACTTTGAATGATCCTAGTAGTATCTATTTTTCATATGATACTAAAGTTGGACAAGATGTCACTATTGGTCCAAATGTTGTTTTTGGTCCAGGCGTAGAGATTTGCAATGGGGTTACTATACTAGCTTTCTGCCACATCGAGGGTGCGTTCATTGAAGAAAATGCCATTATTGGCCCTTTTGCTAGATTGCGCCCTGGGGCTGACATAGGTGAAAATGTTCACATTGGTAATTTTGTTGAAATCAAAAATTCAACCCTCGCAAATGGGGTTAAAGCTAATCATCTTGCTTATATTGGCGACACTAGGATTGGTGAAAAAGCGAATATTGGAGCTGGCACAATAACCTGTAATTTTGATGGCTTTAAGAAATCTATGACAGAAATTGGTGCTCGTGCGTTTATTGGTTCCAATGCAGCGCTCGTTGCCCCTGTTAAAATTGGTCAAGATTCTACTATCGGAGCGGGTAGTGTAATTACTAAAGATGTTGAGGAAGGTGCACTTGCTATCACAAGGGCTAAACAGAAAATGGTAGATAACTATGTAAAAAAATTAAGAGCCACAAAGGTAGAAAAATAATGTGCGGCATTGTTGGCATGATAGGTAAGAATGACGTCGCGTTGCGCTTACTGGAATGTCTTAAACGTCTTGAATATCGCGGATATGACTCAGCGGGTATAGCTACAATACAAAATGAGTTTATCGAGCGCAGGCGTGCTGAAGGTAAATTAATAAACTTAGCCGCTAGGCTTCAGGAAAATCCTTTAATAGGAAGCATAGGCATTGGTCATACCCGTTGGGCAACACATGGTGTCCCAAATGAGGTTAATGCTCACCCTCACGCGACAGGTAAGGTTGCTGTTGTACACAACGGTATTATTGAGAATTTTCAAGAATTAAAAAATGAAGTTGAACAGTCGGGCCATAAATTGGCTTCTGATACGGACACAGAAGTTATTGCTCATCTCATCACCCATTATCTGGAAATAGGGCAAACGCCTGAAGATGCAACTGCGACCGCCCTCGGGCGTCTTGAGGGAGCATTTGCTTTAGGGATTATTTTTTCTGGCGAGCAAGATCTCATGATAGCAGCGCGTCATGGTTCACCTTTAGCAATTGGTTATGGAGAAGGTGAAATGTTTTTGGGTTCCGATGCATTGGCACTTGCCCCTATGACGCAGCGTATTACTTACCTTGAGGATGGTGATTGGGCTGTGATCCATAGCTTGAGTGTTGTTGTGCGAGATAAGAACGGTATTGTTATAAAACGCCCAATTCAAACAACTGAGATCTCCGGAGCTCTTACAGGTAAAGCAGGGTATGCTCATTTCATGCTTAAGGAGATTTATGAACAACCCCAAGTCATTGGTGATACTTTACATAGTTTTATTAACCCTGCGGACCAGACTATCAATTTACCTGATCTTCCATTTGACCTGTCTCGTGTCCCAAAGATTACAATCTCAGCGTGTGGAACAGCTTTTTATGCTGCGCTTACGGCAAAATACTGGTTTGAAAAAATTTCTAGAGTGCAAGTCGAAGTTGATATTGCATCTGAATTTCGCTATCGAGAGATGATAATGCCAGAAGGTGGCTTAGCTATTTTTATATCACAGTCTGGGGAAACTGCCGATACTCTAGCCGCACTTAGGTATTGTCGCCAGCAAGGCCAAAATATCCTTTCTATTGTTAATGTTCCAGAAAGTACCATTGCGCGCGAATCTGATGCCGTATTGCGAACTTATGCAGGGCCTGAAATAGGGGTTGCATCAACTAAGGCTTTTACAACCCAATTAACAGTATTGGCGTGTTTGGCGATTGTTTTAGCTCGCTCAAAGGGTAGTATTGATCATGAAAGAGAGGCTGCGTTAGTCAATGCTTTGACTGAAGTTCCTGCACGAGCAGCTGAGGTTCTTAATCAAGATGAAAATTTGAAGAGACTTTCTCAGGAGATTTCACGGGCTCGTGACGTTCTGTTTTTAGGAAGGGGTACAAGCTACCCAATCGCTATGGAGGGGGCTCTTAAGCTTAAAGAAATTTCTTATATTCATGCAGAAGGCTATGCAGCTGGGGAAATGAAACACGGGCCTATTGCTCTTATAGATGATGGTGTACCTGTTGTTGTGATTGCGCCATCAGACGAGTTACTTGATAAAACAGCTTCCAACATGCAGGAAGTAATTGCCCGAGGCGGCAAGGTTTTTTTCTTAACCGATGTTTCGGGTGAAAAAAAGCTTGGAGCTTTGGCTGCCCAGACAATCGCACTCCCTGAAGTAGATCCATTTGTTGCACCAATTCTCCATGCTATTCCAGTACAGTTGCTTGCATATCATGCAGCTGTTGCTAAGGGCACTGATGTTGATCAACCGCGTAATTTAGCAAAATCTGTTACAGTAGAGTAGTTCGGAACAGTGATTATTTTTCTGACGATTATTCGCAATATCTCTGTTTTTCGGTGTCTTTTTCCACAAACAACCTAGTTTTTGATCGAAATCCTCATGTTTGGACAGAATCCCAACAAGAGATTCACGACCAAATTAAAACTCTGCATGATGAAGGTCTGGGTTATCGAAGAATTGCAAAACATCTCAATGATCAAGGAATAAAAACCATTCGAGGAAATGAGTGGGAAAGTAATAATGTTCACTCTGTTCTCAAAAGAAACAGAGAACGATTGAAGAGATTAAAAGTAAAAGAAGATGAACCTGAAATTGAATATGGTAAGATGGAACTAGTCTGGTTGAGGGAAGGAGAGTCATACCAATGACCGTTTATTGGACACCCTGTAAATAGTAGTAATAATGAAAGGAGTTAGAGATGATGATTGAGTTAATCCTAATAATAGCAGTGTGGTTAGTTTCTTATTTTACTTTGCCAAAGATACTGAAATTATATTCTGATGAATTAGATGAAAAGACAGTAAATCCTGTTCAGAAGATTAATTTTGGTACGATTAATGCCATTCTATTTCTGTTGCTCATTAGGTGATTTAAACACTCTTTACATAGTAGTAATAACGAAAGGAGATAGAGATAATGAAATTTATGCTGGTAGTATTAATCACAATGGGTTCACCAGTGATCGGTGAGGAAAAGAAAACCTTTGAACTCAGAATCCCACAAGAGAACAAAGAGACTTGTGAGAAATCTGCACGGACATTTAAATTTTCTCTACCAGTTATTTCTTTGGATACAAGATGCGAACCTCAGAAGGATAATGAGGAACCAACCATCCAATCTACTTAAAACCCCATCCATACATCTTTTCTTGACCAATCTGGTTCAGGTCTAACACCTTCTAATAAGTTCCCATCTTCATCTTCTTCTTCAAATCCCTTTGTATGATCATTGAAATTAAAAACTAAATGATATCTCTCATCTGTGAGGTCTATTATAAATTTACTATATAAATAACTCTCGTATTCTTCTAGAGATGTCATTTTGGTCTTATCATCTTTTCCAACTATTCCATCTCTTAACTTTTTATAATCATCGATTGAGAGTGTTCTAATTTCTTCTTCTATTACAGTAATAAGTTTTTGTTTAACAGTATCTATCCAATCGTTTTTACCGACAACTGAAAGTCCATTTGTTGAATTTTCTTTATCCATTTAAATCCCTCTGATTAATCAAATTAATAATATTTTCTTTAAAACCTTATTACAATCTACCTAGAATCCATTCCCTCTAAATTTCATTGCTAAGTGCATCTAAATTTCACTCTGGTACATATTCTCATAAAAATGCTGCATACCATCTGACAGACCCTTAAAAGTCCTTCTAGGGGTACTAAAACGCCAGAGTTCTGCCATTTATTCCAGGTATTATTTAAGAAAATAGACTTCGGTATCCCTAAATAATTCTTTTTTAAAGAAAGTTTCATTATGAAGGGATGCATTTGTCTAAATAGAAGTAACACACCAAAGATAGTTTGAACTGACTAGTTAATAAGTTCTCGTAAATCGTGGGACGCAGAACCACTACGAAATCCCCATTGGGTTGGTGCAATGGTTGTTAGGTATCTTTTACTGAAAGGTAATCGGAAACCAGATGGATCATTAATCTGGATAGCACCTAGTAGAGAGTAAAAACAAAACCCAGATGTAGAAAATTGAACACTTTAAACTACAGAGGAAATTCTAATGGTAGATGATTTAGAATTAACATTCCTTGCGACTAAAGCACCATAAAAGATAACACGAAGTCCTATCTTCCCTATTCATAGGTTGGTTCATCTACTGTTGATGGGGTCACTAGACTCAAGTCACAGATACACTTTCATTTACCCCTGTGGGGGTTAAGTGTATCTGGAATCACTACCTCAAGACATTCAACTCAAGATTTCTTATAGGGTATTGCTTGAATCCATATCCAATAAGGTCACTCACCAGAACTCCTAAATACTTTTA
>CAJQSN010000094.1 GCA_905614355.1 uncultured Rhodospirillales bacterium
GTGTTACGGCATAAGTAACAACCCTTCGCACCTGCTCTCGTGGCAAAAACCCCATGGTAAACACGCCATCACCGGCAATCCTTAAGTCATTTGAAAAGGCAATGACTTTTACGCCTGCCGCACGGGCGGCCGGAGCAACCGCCGCGACAGAGCCCGCGAAAAGTGGCCCTAGTATTAAAGATGCACCATCACCAATCGCTAAGGCTATGGCATCCAGGGCTCCTCGTTCAGTGCCTCGCGTATCTTTAGGTAACAATTCAAATTGTGTGTCTGCAAAATGAAACAGGGCTAGTTGCGCAGCATTTAACATCGCCTGCCCTAGTTTTTTATGTTGACCGGTTAATGGCAACAAAATTGCAATCCGCGGAATAGCCGGGTCTGCAGGAGGGGGCGGTGAAAAAAGTTTTAGGTTCTGATCACTGCCGTTCCGTCCATTAAAGGCAATTTCAAGCTCTCTATTGATGGGGGACTTAACCTGTCGAATTTTAGGGTGTACTAATAATTGGACCGTTTGTGCAAAATATGAAGAAGAGGCTTGAATAGGCCCCCATCTATTGCTCAAATGGTATTGCTCGCAAAGCGCTACATTTGGAGCGAGAATCAGTGCAAGTATTATAAGGTGAGAAACACAAGAGAGTGGCATCACAAACAGTTTTTTAAAGAATTTATTCTTTTTAATGTTCATTTTATATAAATAAAGGAGACCTCATGAGAAGTAAACCAGCTGTTAAAGGTTTAAAACCAACCCTAGCGCCTGGACTTTATCTCGTGGCCACACCAATTGGTAACCTCCTAGACTTAACTCTGCGAGCTATTGAAACGTTGCAAGGTGTCGATGTTATTGCGTGTGAAGACACCCGTGTCACAAGCAAAATTCTCACGAGGCACAGTATAAAAACCAAAATGAATACGTACCATGAACATAACGCAAGCCGAATACGTCCAAGATTGTTACGTACACTTGAAATAGGTGGATCAATTGCTCTTGTTTCTGATGCCGGAACCCCAACAATTTCAGATCCAGGGTATAAATTGGTCAAAGAATGTATTGAGTGTGGCTTTGACATCACAACAATCCCGGGAGCCAATGCTGCAATTACTGGCCTGGTACTTTCGGGTCTTCCAACAAATCGGTTTTTATTTGCAGGGTTTTTAAACTCTAAAGCGAGTCAGAGGCGCCACGAATTAGAAGAGCTTGCCGGTGTGCCAACAACATTAATCTTTTATGAATCAGCCAAACGACTACCTTCTACTTTAACTGATATGGTTAAGAAATTAGGAGATCGGCCGGCCGCTATTGCTCGCGAACTTACAAAGCGTCATGAAGAAATACGGCGCAACACCCTTTCTGCGCTCACCGCCCACTATCAAAACGCCGGCCCCCCCAAAGGGGAAATTGTCATAATAGTTGGACCACCTTTAAAAAAAGAACCACCTTTAAGTAGCGAGCTTGATGACCTTATTATGAAACAACTTCAAACCTTATCTGTGCGTGATACAGCTGCAAAAATTACCCTCGAAACGGGTCTTTCTAAACGACACGTTTACAATCGGACGTTGAAGCTGTCTAAAGCATAAGATTAAAAGAACCAGCGTAAAAAAATTAAAACGCTTTTTTAATAAATTTGGTGTTAATTAGCTCTCCATTAATAATGTGTCGTCACAAAGTAATATTTAAAATGAGGGTCTACAAAAATGTTGCGCATTCCGAGTAATCCAACTTTATTAATAATATCTCTCTTTTTTTTAACACCCCTTTTTTCAGGTTGCACAACACTTGTTGGCGCGGGGGCAACTCTTGGCGTTGCTGCCGTCCAGGAACGAGGCATCAAAGTACGGGCCGAAGATCTAAAAATAGAAGCGCTTGTAATTGAGCAGTTCATTAAAACAGACCTCAAACTAGCCACAACTATTGGTGTTGAGGTTTATGAGGGTCGCGTCTTGTTAACCGGTGCAAGCAAAAAGACTAAAATCACCGACACGGCTATAAAACTCGTATGGAAAATTAACGGTATTAAAGAAGTAATTAATGAAATTCAAGTTGGGCGCTCATCTAACGTCTCAAGCTTTGCCCAAGACGCATGGATTACCGCACAAATCAAATCCAACATGACTTTTGATACGAGCATTTATTCCATTAACTACACGATAGAAACCGTTAATAGTACCGTATATCTAATTGGCATTGCTCAAAATAAAATTGAACATGATCGAGTTAAACAACACGCAGCAAAAATAAAATTTGTCCAAAATGTGATCAGCCACGTGCGTATTAAAAAATAATGTTGTTTTCAGCACCAATTCATTTGGTATTAATATAGTTTTTTCTATACAAGAACTACTGCTACCACAAAACTAAATTAGGATGTGTAATATGACCTTAACAGTTGCCATTCAAATGGACCCGATTGATACAATTGACATGGCTACAGACAGTACATTTATTCTAGCGATTGAGGCACAGGCGCGGGGTTACAAACTTTATCATTATCTTCCACAGGACCTTGCGCTATCAAACGGGTCCATATTCGCCAATGCTAGACCCCTTAAAGTAAACCTTAAAGTCGGTGACCACTTTGCGTTAGGCGTCCAAGAACGTCTTGATCTTGCCAAGGTGGATGTGGTTCTCATGCGGCAAGACCCACCTTTTGATTTATCATATATTACCGCAACCCACTTACTAGAGCACATACACCCAAAAACATTAGTCGTGAACGACCCTGCTCAAGTACGAAATGCACCCGAAAAACTTTTCATTACACACTTTCCAGATTTAATGCCGCCAACGTTAATTACTTCCAACAGAAAAGAGATATTAGAATTCCGAACAGAATATCAAGATATTATAATAAAACCCTTATTTGGCAATGGGGGGGCAGGCGTTTTTCATATAAAACAAGACGATGAAAACTTTAATTCATTATTAGAAATATTTGATGTACTTTACCGCGAACCCATTATTGCCCAACGTTATGAGCCTGCAGTCAGGGATGGAGACAAACGAATAATTTTAATTGATGGGGAGCCCGCCGGCGCTTTAAACCGAGTTCCCGCAGTGGGCGAATCGAGATCAAACCTGCACGTCGGAGGCACCGCAAAAAAAACGACGCTTACAAAACGAGAAAATGCGATTTGCAAAGCAATTGGCCCAACCCTCAAAAAACGGGGCCTTCTTTTTGTAGGCATTGATGTGATTGGTGATTACCTAACTGAAATTAATGTCACGTCTCCGACATGTTTACAGGAAATTAATTTTTTTGACGGAACAAGGCTTGAATCAGATATTTGGGACGTAATTATTTTAAAATTAAAAACCTAACATACAAATGATTCAAATAAAGAATCTATTGTTGGTCGCTCGGCGCAACACCAAGGTAAACATGCGTAAAAAAATTTATGTTTAATACAGCGTATTATTTTGAGCGACTGCTAGGCACCACTTCGGTCAGTTGAATAGCGAGCCTGTCTTCAACAATTACAACCTCACCACGGGCAACCAATTGACGCTCAGCACATATATCTATCGGCTCATTAATCATCCGATCTAATTCCAAGACCGCACCTCGGCCCAGCTGCAAAACCTGGCTGAGCTTTAGATCTGCTGTCCCTAAAACCGCGACAACATCAATATCAACGCCGTTTAAAGCCGCATCGGCAGTAGCACCCATAGCCTCGCCAATTGTATTTGGCGTGTTAGGTTCAGCTCGAGCCTCCGGGGGTTCTTCGTCAGCCATTATTCCGCTTTTCACCGTTGAGTATTAATATCAGCACTATATCTAATAAATCCATTATTTAACAATTTAACACTAAGGAATTAGTGAGTGGTTAACATATATTCCATAGTTTTTTATATTGAAACCATTGGACCCATTTTTCTTCCGCCTAAAATATGAACATGCAGGTGCTGTACTTCTTGCATGCCGTTATCTCCTGTGTTGGCCAAAATACGATATCCGGCTGTTGAAAGCCCTATTTGACGCGCTGTCTTGCCAACCGCTCTAAAAAAAGTCACAATTTCCATATCACTAGCCGAGGCTGTAAAATCTTCCATCGAGACGTATGCGCCCTTTGGGATTACGAGGACATGTATTGGCGCTTGCGGGTTAATATCATCAAATGCTAAAGCATGGTCATCTTCGTAAACTTTGATACATGGAACTTCTTTACGCAAAATCTTAGCAAATATATTATCAACATCATATTCCATTTCATTGCCTCCCGGTTATATTCGTGATGCTTTTTCGACTATGCCAGAAACACCCTCGCGTTTATCTAATTCTGACCACACATCCGAAGGATTTATGCCTGCCGCAGACCAAAGAACAAGAAGATGGTATAAGAGGTCTGCACTTTCAGACGCTATAAACTCTGGGGCACTAAGAGCCGCTACAACTGTTTCAACAGCCTCTTCGCCAACCTTCCTAGCAATTTCAGGTATGCCGGCATCAAACAGATGGGCCGTATAAGATAAGTCTGAACTTGTTCCTTTGCGACTTTCTATCACCTTAAATAGTCTCTCCAAGACATCGCTTGAATTTTTAAGCACTTTCAGCCCTCCTAACCGCAACACCCGCAGCATCCATATATGTTTTAACTTCCTCGATACTATAAACACCAAAATGAAATATGGACGCCGCCAGAACCGCACTAGCATTAGCATCGCGAATACCCTCGACCATATGCTCTAGCGTACCAACTCCGCCAGAGGCAATCACCGGCACAGCTACTGCATCAGAAATTGCCTTGGTAAGCTCAATATTAAACCCGGACTTTGTTCCATCCCTGTCCATAGATGTAACTAAAATCTCACCCGCCCCAAAATCAGTCATACGCTTCGCCCACTCAATGGCTTCTATACCCGTTTCATTTCTTCCGCCGTGAGTAAAAACCTCAAACTTAGCGTCTTTGCTTTTTGCATCTATTGCCACAACAATACATTGGCTACCAAACTTAAGCGCAGCTTCTTGAACAAAATCAGGATTGTGGATTGCTGCCGTATTAATTGTAACCTTATCTGCGCCGGCTAATAATAGTTTTCGTATATCACCTAAACTACGAACGCCGCCTCCGACCGTTAATGGCATAAAACATTGTTCTGCTGTTTGAGAGACCACGTCAAAAATAGTATCTCTCTCTTCAGAGCTTGCCGTAATATCAAGGAAGCACAGCTCATCCGCACCAGCCAAATCATACACCTTCGCCTGCTCAACAGGGTCGCCCGCATCAACCAAATCAACAAAATTAACACCCTTTACGACACGACCTTTATCCACATCAAGACAAGGGATAATACGTGCTTTAAGCATCAAAACCTCCGCGTAAAAATGCTGCCGCCTCTGTAGGGTCAATTACACCGTCATAAACCGCTCGGCCTGAAATAATACCGGCAAGAAACCCCTTGCCCACCGTCTTTAGTACTTTTAAATCCGCCATGGAAGAGATGCCTCCAGAAGCAATAACCGGAGTGGAAATTGCTTTGGCTAAGTTTATTGTCGCCGCTGTGTTCGGCCCACTCATTACTCCGTCTCTATCAATATCCGTATAAATAATCGCCGCCAAATCATCTTCTTCAAAAACCTGCGCGAGCTCTAACGCTGTCATACGAGTAACTTCTGACCAACCTTCAACGGCAACAAACCCTCCCTTAGCATCAATGCCAACTGCCACTTGACCTGGAAAATTTTGACACGCTTTCTTGACAAAGGCCGGCTCCTTAAGAGCCGCAGTTCCTAAAATCACCCGAGAGACCCCCCTGTCTAACCAAAATTTAATCGTAGCGTGGTCTCGGATTCCACCGCCGAGCTGCACCTTGATATTAGTTTTAGCAAGAATGCCATCTATAGCAGATCCATTTACAGGCCGACCCTCAAAAGCGCCATTAAGATCAACCACATGTAACCAGTCACAACCAGCCTCTTGAAATATTTTTGCTTGTTCCACGGGGTTGTTAGCAAAAACGGTCGCCAACTCCATATTACCACGAAGCAACCTCACACACTTTCCATCCTTTAAATCAATGGCCGGGAAAAATATCATTGCGTTCCATCCCAGGTCAAAAACTGTTTAATTAAATCTAAACCAAAATGTTGGCTCTTTTCTGGGTGAAATTGCGTACCAATTAAATTATCTCTCCCCACAATAGCGGTGATTAAACCTCCATATTCAACACTAGCCAATACGTGCTCAACATTCACGGCTTCAAAACAATAAGAATGCACAAAATAGGCATGGGGCGTTGAGCCAAGACCGCTCAAAACAGGGTGCGTGGTTTTATGAAAAACAAGCTCATTCCACCCCATATGGGGGATTTTTAAGTTGATATTATCTGGTTTTAGTTTAACAACATTACCCCGTATCCAATCAAAGCCCGCTGTCTCGCCATGCTCTCTTCCCAAAGTAGCCATTAATTGCATGCCCACACAAATTCCAAGAAACGGCTTTTTTTCCCCTACGACCTGCTCGATTAACGCATCAACTAGACCTGGAAAGGCTTTTAAACCCGCTTTACAATCAGCAAACGCACCAACACCAGGCAGAACAATGTGGCTTGCGCCTTCAAGTTCCAACGGATCGTTGGTAGACAATACCTGGCCGCCATTAACATGTTCAAAAGATTTTACCACCGACCTTATATTCCCAGAACCGTAATCAATAATTACTGGAGTTTTTTTTAACATTACCACGGACCACCCGCACGATTCTGCGACGCGTTAACGCCTCGGTTGGATGCTATTGCAACATATCGTGCAATAGCGGTTTCCTTGCCATCGGCCAATAAGATTGCGACCTCTTTAAAGCCACGTTTCGCTAAATTTTGACGTTTTAAATCATTAGCAGTCCACCCAACTATTTTAGCCAAGCCTAAAAAAGCTATTGTTTGGACACCAACGTCGCCGCCTAACGCAAACAAAAACCAGGCGAGAAAAGCACTCGCCAACACAATGCCCAAGACCATCAACCACAAGCGATTAAATGCTGCCCAGGGCAATGAAAACATAAATGCAAGCCAGTTAAAACCTTCCTTAATCGACACGATGTTCGGCACCAAATCCTTGGACACATGTACAGTATAAATTCGCATGGTCTAACTCTTCTGGCTATTATCAGAGAGTGTCCCTTTGGTTGACGGCACACTATCAGCGGCACGCAAATCAATTGCGAACGCTTGGCGAAGCGCTCGCGCCAATGCTTTAAAGCTAGATTCAACAATATGATGATTATTTTCACCATAAAAGTTTTCAATATGCAACGTCAAACCAGCAGCTTGAGAAAATGCCTGAAACCACTCTTTAAACAACTCAGTATCAAAACTGCCAAGTTTAGGCCGCGAAAAACCAACTTTCCATATTAAGTAGGGGCGATTAGAACAGTCAACGACCGCCCGGGTTAAGGCCTCATCCAAAGGACAACAGGCCGAGCCAAACCGTGTGATACCCACACGGTCACCAAGCGCCCTTTTAACTGCCTCACCAATAGCAATGCCGGTGTCTTCTGTTGTGTGATGAAAGTCAATATGGATATCCCCAACGGCCTTAACATCCAGGTCAATCAAGCTGTGGCGGGATAACTGTTCCAACATGTGATCAAGAAAAGCAATTCCCGTCGACACATTACAAACCCCCGTTCCATCGAGATTTACAGCTACACTAATTTTAGTTTCTTTTGTGTTGCGCTCAATGCTGGCTTCTCGGTCCACTCGGCCCATTTTCTTTGCTCCACGCTATATTAGAGTTCCGTGAAGATGTTTTAACAGGATCGACGTGCGTTTGCTAGTGAATTAACCAACAAAGAGCAGAGCAGGTCAGTGCTAGATTGACTATCTATGCTTTTAAACATACATCAAACTGTATAAAAAGAAGAATTAAAAAGGTAGTATGAAATGTCTCAAAGTAATTTTCCGAATTGGCACGCAACGACGATCCTTTGTATTCGAAAAGGCCCCGATGTTGTGGTTGCAGGCGATGGACAGGTTAGTATGGGCGACACAGTAGTTAAGTCTAACGCTATGAAAGTACGCAGGCTCCACAATGATACTGTTATTAGTGGGTTTGCAGGTGCAACGGCAGACGCATTTACCTTGTTTGAACGGCTTGAAGCCAAGCTTGAACGACACCCCGGCCAACTAACCCGAGCTTGCGTAGAACTCGCAAAAGACTGGCGAACCGATCGATATTTAAGGAAACTTGAGGCAATGATGGCAGTTGCAGATGACGAGGTCTCTTTAATTGTTTCTGGCACCGGGGACGTTCTTGAGCCAGAGGATAGTTTGATTGGCATCGGCTCAGGTGGGAACTATGCCCTGTCAGCTGCTCGGGCCATGATGGACCGAAAAGATATGTCTGCTGAAGATGTCGCTCGACGTGCTATTGAGATAGCAGCAGATATTTGTGTTTATACTAACAAAAACATTATTGTAGAAAAGCTTAAATCAAAATGACAAGCCTGCCCAACACACAAAACAAATCAACCTCAACGACTGCAACTCCAGCTGCGTCAAGCTTTTCACCTCGAGAAATAGTATCAGAACTCGATAGGTTTATTATTGGCCAAAACGATGCTAAACGTGCAGTAGCCGTAGCCCTAAGAAACCGATGGCGGCGACAACAATTGTCTGAAAACCTTAGAGAAGAGGTGCTTCCAAAAAACATTCTTATGATGGGGCCAACCGGGGTTGGTAAAACAGAAATAGCTCGCCGGCTTGCAAAACTGGCACAAGCACCCTTTATAAAAATCGAGGCAACAAAGTTTACTGAGGTTGGTTATGTCGGGCGTGACGTTGAGTCAATAATCCGCGATCTGATGGACACAGCTATTCATGAAAATAGAGAGCGCCAACGTAAAAAAGTTACCGCAAAAGCAGAGCTTCTTGCTGAAGAACGCGTCTTAGATGCACTGGTAGGAGACAAGGCCAGCTCCGACACAAGACAAAAATTTAGAAAAATGCTTAGAGAGGGTGAGCTTGATAATAAAGAAATAGAAATTGATGTTGTAGAATCTAATACTAACGGAATGCCAACATTTGATATTCCTGGGATGCCTGGGGCTCAAATGGGAATGCTCAATATTGGTGATATGATGGGAAAAGCTTTTGGCCAACAGGCCACACCAAAGCGTATGAGCGTTGTGGACTCATATGAGATTTTGATGAATGAAGAAAGTGATAAGTTGTTAGATGAAGATCTTGTAATTAAAGAATCGACAAGCAACGTTGAGAATAATGGCATAGTCTTTATTGATGAGTTCGATAAAATTACGGCGCGCACAGATGCTCGGGGTGGGGACGTAAGCAGAGAGGGTGTGCAGCGTGATTTGCTCCCACTTATTGAAGGCACAACAGTAACAACAAAATATGGTATGATAAAGACAGACCATATTCTATTTATTGCATCAGGAGCCTTCCACCTTGCAAAGCCTTCCGACTTGCTGCCCGAGCTTCAAGGTAGACTCCCAATTCGCGTGGAGTTGCGGGCGCTCACAGAATCAGACTTTATACGAATATTAACAGAGCCAGAAGCAAGCCTAATTAAACAATATATTGCCTTAATGGCAACTGAGGGAGTAACCCTTAGTTTTTCAGATGAGGGGATTCAAGAAATCGCACGTCTAGCAGCAGAAATCAACTCGGCTATCGAAAACATTGGGGCTCG
>CAJQSN010000095.1 GCA_905614355.1 uncultured Rhodospirillales bacterium
GGTAAGGTGACGCACTAGAATTTCTGCCGGATTGTCATCACTCGCAACCAACGGAGGAACAGAAAATTTTATTAGCGTTGTTATATTAGCCTCGGGAGCTATTTTTTTCATTTCAGGTTCTAAGATTTCGGCACAATAAACTTCTAATTTTTTTAAGGCATACACGTCATCATCACCAAGAATACTTCGACAATCCCACGCAAACCTGCATTCTTCGGCTATAATATTAGTAGCTGTACCGCCTTCAATTGTATTTACAGAAATTGTTGAATGATTGGGCTGAAAGCGGTCGTCTACAGTTCCCTCTAATTTAAGTTCCTCACCAATTTCAACCAAGCGACTAATACAGGCCGCCGCATAAGAAATGGCATTTACCCCCATGTGTACTTGTGAAGAATGGCCTGGAAGCCCCTTGACAATAGTTTCATAAAAAGCAGTTCCCTTATGGGCATTAACCAGCTTCATACTAGTAGGCTCGCCTATAATTGCAGCTCTTGGGGTTGGAATATTTCTACAAACACGAGCAATCAAAGATGGCGCTCCAAGACACCCAAGCTCCTCATCATAACTAAAAGCCAAATGAATTGGCACCTTCAAGTCAAGCGTCTGAAAATAGGGAATTAGTGACAAGATCACAGCAATGAACCCTTTCATGTCGCAGGCTCCTCGACCAAATAGCCGGCCGTTCTTTTCAATCATTTCAAAAGGATTAGTGTGCCATTCTTGGCCTTCTACCGGAACAACATCGGTATGACCAGAAAGAATAATACCCCCTTCAACTAATGGTCCTATCGTAGCAATAAGGTCAGCCTTGGTACCTTCTTCATTAAAAGCAATATCGCAACTAATCCCAAATTTATTTAAATACGAGAACAAATAGTCAATCAATGCCTTATTAGAAAAAGCTGACACGGTATTAAAACCAATCAAAGAGCTTAATATTTCCTGTATTTTAATAGTATTTGACATTTATGCTCTCCAGAACGAGCGAGTAAATAGCACCATCACAGTGAATAACTCCAAACGGCCAAGTAACATGCCCATTGATAATACCCACTTAGCTGTAGTTGGGAGATTTGCATAATTACCTTCTGGCCCGACGACAGGACCCAAACCAGGACCTACATTAGAGATTGCCGATGCTGCAGCAGAAACACTGGTGAGAAAATCAAGGCCCAGTAAACCCAATATTATAGCAAGGCCGATATAGGTTGCAAAAAAAACAAAAAAGAAACTCATCACCGAGCTAATAACCTCTTCAGGAATAGGACGACGATTGTAATAAGGGATATATACACCATGTGGTTGTGCTAAATTATAAAACTGCATACGAGCGGCAGCATAAAGAATTTGAAATCGGAAAATTTTAATGCCACAGGTAGTCGAGCCAGCACAACCACCAACAAACATAATAAAGAAAAATATGGGGATCGCGAAACTACCCCACTTATCAAAGCCAGCCGTCACATAACCTGTTCCAGTCAAAATTGATGCCACATTGAAAGCTGCTAAGCGCAATGCTTGCCAGGGTTCTTCACCATTTTCCAACCACAACCAGCCAGCAACCAACAAAATGATAGTTCCGAGCAGAGTTAAAAATAACTGAACTTGAGAATCGCGAAATAAATTACTTGGTTTACCCTGTAGTACCATTAAATATAATAAAAAAGGTAAACTGCCTATAATCATACCTACCGTCACAATAATATCAATAGCTACGCTATTAAAATGTCCAACTGATGCGTCATAATTTGAGAAGCCACCTGTCGCAATCGTTGTCATTGCATGGGAGACTGCATCAAAACCACTCATTCCTGCAAGCCACAACAACGCCGCCCAAATTATCGTCAAAATAACATAAATGGCGGTAATAGCCGCTGCTACTTGTGCCGCACGAGGTAAAGCTTTTTCAGAAAGGTCAGATGATTCCATTCTAAATAATTGCATGCCACCAACGCGTAGAAGAGGCATTACGGCTAATGCCATTACGATAATGCCAATACCACCAAGCCATTGAAGCAAAGATCTCCACAATAGAAGTCCGGGCGGCGCTGTATCTAAACTGACAATAATTGTTGAACCGGTCGTGGTAATCCCAGACATTGCTTCAAAAAATGCATCGGTAAAACTAAGATTAAGCTGTGAAAATGCAAATGGAAGTGCTGCAAAAGTTGTTAAAACAATCCAACTCAACGTAGTAAGAATAAAAGCTTGGCGCACAGAAAGTGATGCTCCACCGGCATAGCTCGTCAATGACAGTGAAATACCTATAAATAAGGTCACGCCTGCGGCAACAGCAAAAACCTGCCAATCAGGATTACCTACAA
>CAJQSN010000096.1 GCA_905614355.1 uncultured Rhodospirillales bacterium
ATGAATCAACACTAAACTTTGCTGTTTGGCCGGGGATAATTTGGCCAATATCTGCTTCGTCAATATTGGTTTCAACCTGCATTTTACTGAGATCTTGTGCAATTGTGAACAAGATGGGGGCCTGCAATGAGGCGGCAACGGTTTGACCAACATCGACATCACGACCAATTATAACTCCGTTTACTGGCGAGCGAATAAGGGTGTTTTCTTGATTAACCTTAGCAATATTCAGAGAGGCAGATTTGTGATCAACTTGAGCTAGTGCGTGTAGCACCTCAGCTTTCGCTATTGCAACTTGGGCTTTTCGGGCTTTGATGGTTGAACGCTGCGCTGCTAATTGAGACTTAGCGGCACTAACCTGCTCAGCGGAAGCACGCCAAGCAGCCCGAGCCTTATCAACTGTACTAATAGCGACCACACCTTTTTTCCGCAGAGACTGCTTTCGCTCAAAATCTTGCCTAAGATCGGCTGCTGTCACTTTAATGCGGGAGACGTCCGCACCCGCTGCATCCATTACTGAATTAGCATTGCCAAGATTGGCAATTGATTGCGCCACGCCAGCTTTCTTGGTGGCTACCAACGCTTGTGCGACGCCAAGTTCGGCCTCAGCCTGCTTGACCCGAGCAATAAAGCTCTCTGGATTAATTTTCGCAATTATTTGGCCTGCTCTAACATTAGAATTAAAATCAGCTAAGAGTTCGGATATCTGACCGGAAATCCCCGATCCCACCTCAACGGTCACGACTGCATTTAGCTCTCCGGATGCCGACACTGATTTTTGGATAGTTCCACGTTTAACCTCAGATAGACGATAGCTAATTTCAGTACTTTTCGAGCCAGTTAGATAAAAAATACCGGACGCTATCAGGATAATAATACCAAAAATTAGAAAAATGGTAGATTTACGCATAACTCAAAATTCCCTATTTTTATTAGCTCTTTTTTACTTATTTTGTTCGCGTTTTTCTCGGCGTTTACGCCTTCGTTCACGGCGTTTAAAGCGTTTTTCTTGTATGCGGGTAGCCTCCAGAGCTAATTTTTTACGTTGATCCGGTGTAATTTGATATGAAAATTCAGCAATCATGTTATGCATCGCCGCCATGTCAATCTGAATATTTTCTTGTAGAGCCGTAAGAGTACCCCGTAACGCATTTTTATCAAATGGTTCATGAACCAAAGCGGCGGTTACATTTCTGAACAGATCAGCACGGTCTCGTCGGGTGTCTATAAATTGCTTGCGATAATCGCGGAAAACCTGCTGTTCCAAAGGCCTAACCTCGTCACCTAGGATGCGGCGCGCCCAAGGAACCGAATATACCATCCCACGGAAACCGCGAATACCCTGACCCTTCAGATACTTATCAGCGACAAATAATCCGCCTAAGAATAAGTTAAGGGCAAGCGATATAAAAAATATTATGGCCCACCGGCTAGATGTTAGCTTTATCATTCTATGTCCTCCAATTGTCCATCCACCTCGGTTACAAAGGCTACTATTTCTTCGGTAAGCGCTTCATCAGAATCAACTGTTGATAGGGGGTCTGTAAGGCCGAGTATGATGCCAAACATAGCAGCCATAGATAGTCCCGCTACTGGACGCCATAATGCGCCAAACGGCCAAAGGTAATCGAGCAATTCTGAAAAGCCTGTATTACTTCTCCGGATTTGTTCTGATATTAAAATTTTTGCTTTTAATTCAGGTGACGCAGATTCTGGCTTAACCTGGTTAAATAAATTTTGCACAAACTCAAAATCCGACTGATCCGAGTGCCTCCTGTTATCAACCATTACACGTCTCCTTCTAACTCAGGGCGTATGCCCTCAAGGAGGCTACGTAACCCCCCACGACCTCGTGATAACAGCGATTCAACCGCTTCCACGCTAATTTCCATAATCTGAGCAGTTTCGATATTGCTAAGACCTTCTTGGTGGGTAAAAACTATTGCCGCCCGTTGGCGCTCTGGTAGTTTTTGGATCGCTTTATTAACCATTGTTGAAACTTGAGCCTGGTGTACCGATCTTGCCGGGTTTTCAAACGGATCTTCGGGCTCAGCGACATCATCAATATTTACTAGCTTTTTCTTGCGTAGACGATCAATGCATAAATTGTAAGTCACGCGGTGCAGCCAATGGATAACTGGCGCTTCAGCACGCCATTTATCCAGGTTTTGCCAAAGCCGTAAGAAAGCTTCTTGGGCAACATCTTCAGACTCAGAGCGATCGCCCAGCATTCGAGTACCATAATTTACTATTTTATCCACATATTGATCCACTAGTATTCGGGTTGCCGCAGTATCGCCATTTTTTATCTTGCGTAATAAGAGAGCATCAGATTCCGAAGTTGATTTTTTCATAGATGTGGTTCAATTATCCATTTAGTTTACAGCATCTACATCTATAATTTTACGAGGTTGATGACCAGTTTCACAATTCTTAAAATAAGTTTCTCTACTCATACGGCAATACCAACTACTTCTGAGCCTCTCTTGCTAGATATTTTTTCTATATACTTACCTAACGCACTTCATTATAGATTCCGTCGGTGATTTCAACTTTATTAAAATTAAGCAGTTTAATTAATATTAATTTTGAGAATTAAACATATAAAAATATAAACTGGTACGCGCGTCTTTGACTAAAGTTGGCATTACTCTCAAGGTAGAATAAGACACTATAATAGTACAAATGCGTTTAGCCATAATAATAGAAGTGACGGTATATAGAGCGTAGAAATGACCAATCAACAAAATTTTAGAATGTTCCAGTCATCACCAAAAGAGCTCAACGCTAGTGAATACTTTAGAGTTAATTTTTGGAGTGATCCACTGTAATTTGAACAAAAAATTCAGCAAACATGTTATGCATCGCCGTCACGT
>CAJQSN010000097.1 GCA_905614355.1 uncultured Rhodospirillales bacterium
GTATAGACGGTTGACCTCTAGGGAGTTGAGAGTATGAAAAATTTGAACCACTCAAATAATAATATTTCGTTATTTAAAAATTCTAAAATATTATTCATGTTAGTTTTTTTGACTAGTTGTTCAACAATGCCAGCTGCAATTAATCCCGTTGAATGGTTTAACGGTGCCCGCGATTCTATTGCTGGGAATGATACAAAAAAAGAAGAAAAAAGAGGATCTTCATCTCGAAGGGCACCTGCTATCAAATCAAATGATGGTTTTGCAAAATTATCATCTGTTCCTAGGCGTCCAAAAGTCTTGAGTGGCGAGGAACGTGAAACCGTCTCTGGAGGACTGATTGGAGATCACAACGCCACGCGTAAGTATTCAAGCGAGATTTTTAGACGGCAAAGTAACGCAAAAAAATTGTCCTCAGGCACAGAAATGAAAACTGGATCTACAATAATTTCTGCTCCGATAATAAAATCTTTAAAATCAGATACGGCGGTCGAGCTTTTGTCGCGGCCAGAGCCAAAGCGTAAAACAGCTAATGCATACCTGGTTCCACCAAAACCAGTTGAATTAGGCTCTGTTCAGAATAAAACTAAATTGAAATCTAGGACAAGAAAGGGGCTGCTCGCTTCTAAAATGCCGGTATCCGTGAAACCCAAAATGAGTAAACTGCCAGCGGTCAATCCCAATCCTCCCAAAATTGGTAACATCCCAGGCATTAAAGAAAATTTTATAGACAGTCAAACTGTTGTTATTTCCGGTTCCGGTGTGCACCAAATGACTTTCGTCAGAACGGTTGGGCAGAGACCTGACAGAGTACCCCCATTAATTTCAAATGTTTCTGAGGTAAATTCTTTCAGGAAGTTAGGCAAAGATAAAAATCAAAAATCGTATCAAGTGGCAACAATTCTTTTTCCAAATGGCTCTTCACGAGTTGGAACAGCAGATCGTCGGGTGTTGCGCCAAGTGATTGCTCAGTATAGGAAAGTGGATGGAAGGATTCGGATTGTAGGTCACGCTAGTGGTCGGTCGGGAACAAATGACCCCGTTCTTCATAAAATGGCAAATTTTGAGGTATCTGCTGCGAGGGCTGAGCGGGTAGCAAAGGAATTGGTCAAGATGGGGGTTAAGGCAAATAAATTGTTTGTTGGATCAGTCTCTGATCGTGAGCCACGTTATCACGAGTATATGCCTTCAGGTGAAGCTGGCAACCGTCGTGCAGAAATTTTTATTGATCTTTTATAACGTGTTTTATGGTTGTCTAAAGGAACTACTTATAAAAATTGAAGCTTTGAAGTGGCAGTCTGATTGCATAGAAGACAGATTAGCTCACCATTCATCCAATTTGGACAGGCAGTTTGAATGATGGAACAGGAATTCCATAGAATAAAACGACTACCCCCCTACGTGTTTAATGAAGTGAATGGAATGAAAGCCCGTGCGCGTGCAGCGGGTGAGGATATTATTGATTTTGGCATGGGCAACCCAGATCAACCAACACCCAGTCATATCGTTAATAAAATGATTGAGACTATTAAAGATCCAAGAACCCACCGTTATTCGGCATCTCGTGGTGTCCCGGGTCTTCGAAAGGCTTTTGTTGCTTATTATGCACGTCGTTTTAATGTTGATATTGATTCGAATACTGAAGTTATCGTAACGCTAGGCTCAAAAGAAGGTTTGGCTAACCTTGCTTCGGCTATTACCAGTCCCGGTGATGTGATACTAGTTCCAAACCCAAGTTATCCTATACATATGTTTGGGTTTATCATTGCTGGGGCTGCTTTGAGGAATGTTCCCGTTATACCAAATGGAGACTATTTAAAAGCGTTAGAGGTGGCTGTAATCCACAGTGTTCCAAAACCCACAGCACTTGTATTAAATTATCCAAATAATCCAACCGGGATCACTACAACCATTGATTTTTATGCCAGTATTGTTGACTTTTGTAAATTCCATGGAATCTATATTTTATCTGATTTAGCATACTCAGAAGTCTATTTTGATGGTAATCCCCCACCTTCAATATTGGAGGTGCCTGGAGCCCGTGATATTTCAGTTGAATTTACTTCTATGAGTAAAACGTATTCTATGCCCGGTTGGCGTATTGGCTTTGCCGCTGGAAATAAAAAACTAATTGCTGCGTTGGCACGTATTAAGTCTTATTTGGACTACGGAGCTTTTACTCCGATTCAAGTCGCAGCGACGGCAGCTTTGAACGGTCCCCAGAGTTGTGTTGACGAAATGCGCGCTGTTTATAAGGAGCGGCGTGACGTTCTTATTGATAGTTTTAGCACTGCAGGCTGGGACATCCCCAGTCCTTCTGCAACAATGTTTGCTTGGGCGCCTATCCCTGATCAATACAAGCACTTGGGGTCAGTTGAATTTTCTAAACTTTTATTGAGTAATGCACAAATTGCTGTGTCACCAGGCGTTGCGTTTGGTGAACATGGTAATGATCACGTTAGGATTTCGCTGGTGGAGAACCGTCATAGAATTCGCCAGGCCGCGCGTAATTTGAAAGCATTTCTTACAGATCAAAATATATTGAACGAAAAATTATATAAGGAACGGGTAGTAATATCTTGAGCAATTCCCCTTTAAAAATTGGTGTGGCTGGTCTTGGGACTGTAGGTGCGGGTGTCGTTAAGCTACTTAGTCAGCAAGCTAACCTCGTTTCGCTAAGAAGCGGTCGTGACATAGTTATAACAGCTGTTTCCGCTCGTGAACCAAATAAAGACCGCGGCATAGATCTAACTGGAATAAATTGGTGTCATAACCCGCTTGAGCTTGCCACAAAAAAAAATGTTGACGTAGTCGTGGAATTAATCGGCGGGGAAGATGGTATAGCCAAAGAATTGGTGGAAACGGCAATAGCTGATGGTAAGCATGTGGTTACAGCGAATAAAGCGTTAATTGCACATCATGGTACCCAACTTGCTCGTTCAGCTGAGGCAGCAAATGTTGCTATCGCTTTTGAAGCGGCTGTCGCGGGTGGTGTTCCGATTGTTAAAGCTCTCAGGGAGGGTTTAGTTGGTAATAAGGTTTCACGTATTTTTGGTATTTTGAATGGCACCTGCAATTACATACTTAGTGAAATGCGCCAAACAGGAAAAGAATTCGACGTGGTACTCAAAGAAGCGCAAGATTTGGGGTATGCTGAGGCAAACCCTACTTTTGATATTGATGGTGTGGACACAGCTCACAAACTATCAATTTTGACTAGCCTAGCTTTTGGTTCTGAAGTGAACTTTAAGGCCGTTCATATTGAGGGTATTAGTCAAATTTCACCGCTTGACATCGAGTTTGCAGATGATCTTGGCTACCGAATTAAATTGCTTGGTATTTCGCGCCAGACTGGAACTGGCATTGAACAACGTGTTCATCCCTGTATGGTGCCAATCGATTCGCCTATTGCCCATATAGAAGGTGTTTTTAATGCAGTGGTTGCAGAAGGTGATTTTGTTGGCACCTCGATGTATGAGGGACGCGGGGCCGGCGAGGGGCCGACAGCGTCAGCAGTGGTTGCGGATATAATTGACATCGCGCGAGATAGAATATTAAACACGTTTACCATACCAGCGAAAGAGTTACAGAAATCAAAAATTGTGCCGATTTCCGATCATATTGGCTCGTATTATGTTCGTTTTATGATGCTGCTATACCTCTAGCGCTTAAATACCGTCCAATTATATCTGGGAGATGAAATTGCTGAGAAAGTGCAAGGGCTTGCCGGTCATTAACAGGTCTTTCAAGCCATCGTTTCCCACTGA
>CAJQSN010000098.1 GCA_905614355.1 uncultured Rhodospirillales bacterium
GGCATCAAAAATAGCGTATCAACGTTAAAAAACAATAGACCAACTCCACCACCGGCCAGCGCACCGATAGTCAATTGGCCTTCTGCTCCTATATTCCAGATATTTGCTCGAAAGCCAAAGGACAAACCGACAGCGATCAAAACTAAAGGTGTCGCCTTGACAAAAAGTTCCGCCAAACCATCAACAGAGTCCAGGGGTGAAATAAAGAACGTTATTATTGCCTTTACCGGGTCAACACCTAGAATTGTAAACATGATTATACCCGCTACAAAAGTCAGTATCACAGCAAAAATAGGTGACAAATAGACCATTGAGCGCGATATTTCACCACGTTGTTCCATTCTAAGCATCGACAGCCAGCTTCATTTTTCCATTAGAGTTAATACCCGACATTAACAAACCGATTCCCTCAACAGTAATATCCTCGACTGGTCGCGAAGAAGATAATGTACCCTCGTAAATAACTGCAATACGGTCAGAAACTTCAAATAGTTCCTGCAAATCCTGGCTTATAACCAATACAGCGGCTCCTTTCGCCGCAAGATTCATAAGGGATTGGCGAACAAAAGCTGCAGACCCAGCATCCACACCCCAAGTTGGCTGCAACGCAACAATCACTTCTGGGTTTTGTAAAATTTCCCGGCCAAAAATAAATTTTTGTAAATTACCGCCCGATAGCGAGTTTGCCGTATTCTTAATACCTGGTGTTTTAACATTAAATTTACTAACTATGCGTTGTGCAAATTTTATAGATTTTTTAACATTAATAAAGCCACCAGAAACTAAATACATCGTTTGAAAACCTGATAACAATGCGTTCTCCCATAACGACATATCAGGCACTGCCCCATGACCAAGTCGGTCCTCTGGCAGGAATCCTAGGCCAGCATTACGTCTAAATTTAGGTCCTTCACAACCGACACCCACCATCCCAATTAATACTGAATTGGGATCTTCGACCGGAACTTCACCGGTTAATATTTCCATAAGTTCAATTTGACCATTACCCGCAATACCAGCAATACCAACGACCTCTCCCTTACACACTTCCAAATTAATATTTTGAAGGCTAACTCCGTGCTCATAGTCAGAATGAAGACTTAGATTTCTAACACTCAAATGTGGCATACTTGGAGCCGGTGTTTCCGGTTTTTTTGGACTAATTAAACTTGTACCCATCATCATTTCAGCCATACTCAGTGGGCTTTCTTCTGATGGAATACAAGTCCCAACGACTTTCCCCATACGCATAATTGTAGCAACGTCGCACAGATCTTTTATCTCCTGAAGTTTATGGCTGATATAAAGTATTGAAACACCTTCTTCAGATAGTCGCCGTAACGTTTTAAAAAGCTCGGCAACCTCCTGGGGCGTCAAAACCGAAGTTGGCTCATCCATGATTAGTAATTTTGGATGTTGCAATAAGCAGCGAACTACTTCAATGCGTTGTCGTTCACCAACTGAAAGTGTGTGAACAAAACGATCAGGATCTAGAGGAAGACCATATTGCTGGGAAACGTTGCGTATCTTTTGATTTAAATTTTTACCAACAAGTTTAGACGCAACACCAATGGCTATATTTTCTTTTACAGACAAAGCATCAAATAGAGAAAAATGCTGAAAGACCATACCAATCCCGAGTTTCCTAGCCATATTAGGATTAGCGACAATTAGCTCCTGGCCGTCCCATTTTAAAACACCAGAATCGGCGGTCTGAACTCCATATATAAATTTAACTAAAGTTGATTTTCCGGCCCCATTTTCACCAAGTAACGCATGAATTTGGCCCGGCATGATTTTAAGACTCACATTGTCATTAGCCATCACTCCGGGGTAGGTTTTACATACCCCGTCCAACTCCAATCTTGGTATTTGATTACGCATATATGATCACGCCCTTACGTCTATTACAGCATTAAATATAGCTTCCGGCGTGGCGGGAGCATTTAGGTTTGGTCTTTTTAATCCATAGCCTGAACGCGCCACGGCATCTAAAAGAGCCAGCCAGACCGAGATTGCCGACACTAAACAGGAGGTCACCAATTGACTTTGATCTATAAATTTCAGGCACCCGATTGCGCGCATTTTCAAGGATGTGAATATTAAAACCATGCGAGGCATCACGGCTACCAATAATCTTATAAGTAGATGGTCCATGCGTCAAAATCTCACCTTAATTATTCCAAACAAGTTTCTCAGATGCAGCCAACCCATACCTTGTACATACGCCCTTCAATTTGACCATAATCAACGTATAGACTAAGTGATTTACCACAATCTTACAGAATGTCAGCTCTTTTCCTTTAAAGGGGCCTTGATCAAAAGCCCGAATGCTGAAAACATGCTTAGTGATAAATATAATTGATCAAAACTGATGGCCCACCAGAAATTGGAGATGGATCAAATTCATAACTTTGGTAGCAGTCTAATTAATATTTTCGGCGGCCAAATAAAGCCGCGGCCCATAAAAGTTAGAATAACGGAACACCACCCACTCGGCTCCCAAGCATTTATTCCACTTAAACACACACCCTATGTCGTTGCTAACGCGCCGAATATCAAAAATTTTATGGCGCGAAATATCCAAATTTTCGGTGTTAATAGTAATCAAGGCGTCAATTACAAGTGTGATTTTTGGCTTCATCCACTTCTCACGCATGAAAATAAACATGATTTCTTAGTCGTCGATAGGGGCGGGCCAGGCGAAAATTACGAAGAAATTTGGTTTACAAAGGAACAAGGGGCTGCACAACTTGTTTTCTAACAAAAGATATATTGGACTTTTTCTAGCTTTTTCAAGTGGTATTGGGTTTATGGGATCAAATACTTTAGCAGGAGTTTCATATCAATTTGGCACCAACCCACTGACCGTATCCACTACACGTTTTATACTGCCGGCGATTGTATTAATTTGGATACTGAAGAAAAGCGGCCTAGCCTTGGCCTTACCAAAACGTATCGCAATTATTTCTTTCATACTCGGGCTCATCGCAGTAATTTACACTATGGCTTTATTGAGTGCTATTGAGGTTTTACCACTGGCAATCGCCATTTTAATATTTTATCTCTTTCCTATATTTACCGGGCTAATGCTTGCCGCATTCGGATGGCAAAAACTTAGTTTAACTATGACCGTCAGCAGTCTAATTGCATTTTTGGGGATTGCCCTCGCTCTGGGTGTGGAATTTACCAGTCTTAATGGTTGGGGAATAATTTGTGCGGTTACCGCCGCCACTGGATTAGCGACTGTATCTATCATTAGTAGCCGCCTTATGGCTAATGAAGACGCTCGACTTGTAACTCTCTATTTGAGTATCAGTGCAACCATAATCTTAATCATTGTTTGTTTATTGAAAGGGGGGTTTGCACTGCCGAAAACCGACGCTGGATGGGTAAGTATTATAATTTCTCACGTATTTTACGCTTACGCGATGATCGCGTTTTTTATTTCTATCTCCTTAATAGGCGCTGGAGAAACAACATTTTACAATAATATTGAACCTATCTTGGCCGTCGGCGTAGGATTTCTATTTCTAGACCAGAACCTGACGATCCTGCAGTATGTTGGTGTATTAATTGTTCTAATAGCCCTACTTTATAACGGAAAGAAAGCCACCTAACGACCAGCTGCCACATCAAGATTGGACCCAGCAACATAAGATGCGTCATCAGATAACAACCAAACAATAGCCCGTGCGACCTCTTCAGGCTGCCCTACCCTGCCAATAGGCAGACTTGGTCCCGCTTTCTCTACACGCCCTTTTGGCTGTATTTCAGTATCGATTATACCTGGACTAACCGCATTAATCCTAACACCTTCTCCAACAACTTCCTGAGCGGCTCCCCAAGCAAAACTATCCACTGCGCCTTTACTTGCCGCATAAGAAACGCAGAGCCCCGGCGATCCAATACGTGCTGCAACCGACGACAACAAAACAATAGAGCCGCCCGACCCATTATTTTTAGTCGACATACGTTTAATTGACTCACGTGTGACGAGCATCATTGCAACAACATTAACATTAATCAACGTTACAATTTCTTCATATTTGAGTTCATCTACCCGACAATATGGCTCAACGATGCCTGCGCTATTAACAACTCCTGTAATCTCTCCGAGTTCACTAGTACAAGTTTCAAACAGACGAATGACATCTTGCTCATTGTTAATATCCGCCTGCACTGCAATAGCACGCCTACCCACCGCTTTAATTCTTGCTACAGTTTCATCAGCGCGGGTTTTATTACTTACATAATTTACGCAGACATCCCAGCCAGCCTCTGCCGCCAACACAGAGGTTGCATGGCCAATCCCCCGGCTTCCGCCTGTTACAATAAGTACTTTCTTCATAATATTTTAAACCTCTACCTTTCCAACATTGTAAAATTCTATAGAATAACTCCAAACACTCAAGGGAGTTTGAAGGAGATTGACCGCGTGGGCCATGTTTTTGAACTAAATCATGTCAACATAGAGACTACTGACATAGATCGTTCAGCTCGTTTCTATACAGACGTTCTGGGCCTCGTCTCGGGAGAACGACCGGAGTTTGATCGCCCAGGTCATTGGATGTACATGGATAATTTGCCCATTATTCACATAATTTCACCTCTACCCAGCAACAAGCTTCTAACAGGATCAAAACATGCAGCGATTTCTCACTTTGCCCTTCGCATTGATGATTTCGAAGCGATGCGGGAACATTTAAAAAATCTCTCAATATCATATAATGAAGCAGGGGTGCCGAGTTCGGACCGACGCCAGTTTTTTATTAATGATCCTGACGGCGTCGTCGTCGAACTCATACATATGCCCAATTAAAACTTAGAATTATAAATGCCTTCAACAAGAATTCTCATCCTTGGATTTTTCTATGCCAGCCTATCCACAACTATAGGCGGAATGACAGTAGCCTTAACGCGCCTCATAATTGATCAAACAGATCCACTATCCTTAGCAGCTTTGCGCTATGGTTTGGGTGGTTTAGTCTTAGCGGGTATTTTATATTTTACGCGAAAACCACCAAGAATTCAGACTGGTGACTGGCTGGCTATTATTGGTTTAGGGATTATAATGTTTGCTGTTTTTCCGTATTGCATGGCAAAGTCGCTCGAAGACACTACGGCTGCCCGTGGCGGCCTTTTGTTTGCCGCAATGCCATTAATCACCATATTACTTGCGGCAATCTTTAAAGTTGAAAAATTAACTGTAACCAAGTCTATTGCTGTCCTAATAGCAATATTGGGTACGGCAATTGCGCTGGGTGAGAATGTTGACAGTATTGCGCCAAATGCATTAACAGGTGACGCATTTATGTTGTTGGGAATGTGCGCAGTTTCAATCTTTAATGTTTTTTCGAGGAAATATCTGAAACGATATGGCAATCTGGCGTTGATGACTTACTCTCTTTTCTTCGGCGTCGTTATACTTTCCTTTCTTGCAATTATATTTGGCAAGCCATTTGAGGGATCCTTATCTTTTGATTTTGATGGTTGGTTCATAATAATTCTTTTAGCAATACCGGGCGGCGCGGTAATGTTTCTTGCATGGGGGCGCGCTCTACAAATGATCTCTCCAACACAGGCAGCAATTGCAACTGGACTTAATCCAGTAACCGCAATTTTATTAGGGGCTTGGTTATTAGCAGAACCAGTGTCGTTAAGACTGCTTGGCGGTTTTGCTCTTGTATTAGTTGCAATCCTGGTTTCGACCCAAAGCACTCAAACAAAACAACCATCAATTTAGGGGTAAATTCAACATGCAAAGAACGGCCCCTATCCTAGGTATTTCACTGATGATAGCCTCCATGGCGATTAACTCTTCAAAAGACGGTATTGCTAAATTACTAGCATCAAACCACTCACCACTAACAATTTTATTTATTCAATTCATTGCAACTAGCTTGATACTCGCACCCGTTGTGATCCAAAAGAATGGTGCGCGCTATCTAGTGCCCGATAGACTACTTCCTCAAGCGTTAAGAAGCTTATTTGTTGCCCTTGGAGTTGGACTTTTTTACTGGGCAATCAATTTCATTAATATTGCTGATGCAACAGCTATGCTTTTTGTTGCACCTCTAATCGTAACCGCCTTATCTCCATCGATTCTCGGTGAACCCATAGGCCATAGAAGAACTATAGCCGTTATTATTGGTTTTCTAGGGGTTCTTGTTATTCTACGCCCTACTATGGATGGCGATCGAACCGGTTATTTTATTGCATTAAGTGCCGGTATTTTTATCGCTGCGTATTATATTGCTAACAGAAAACTGGCCAGCGAAGCCCCAATAATTGCTTCAACCTTCTACACCTCAATTTTGGGGGCTTTAATTCTTTCCCCTTTACTCCCGCTATTTTGGACTACCCCAGATATAAACGATTCCTGGATTTTATTAAGCTTCGTGGTTTTAGCCACACTCGGCCAGATTTTTATGATTGGTGCTTTCAGTTTTGCAGCTGCCAATATAATTGCTCCTTTTGTTTATACACAAATTATATGGGCGACCATCATAGGATACTTGCTTTTTAATACCTCTCCTGATATTTGGGGTTGGGTCGGGATTGCAATCGTTGTCACAGCTGGTGTCTACATTGCAATTAGGGAAATAAGCATCAAGAAGAAGTAAAACATGGAGTTAGTTCTAGCGTTTGAAGCAGCAATTAATATATCTTCAATCAAAGACCTTGGTATCACACCCATCGGACATAGACGTATCATTGATCTTAAAGGTGGCAGGGTAAGTGGCCCAAAACTAAAGGGAAAAATACTCCCAGGTGGCGCAGATTGGCAATATATCCGCGATGATAATGTAACTTACGT
>CAJQSN010000099.1 GCA_905614355.1 uncultured Rhodospirillales bacterium
TTGGCCCGTATCGCTGGCGTTAATATTCCAACTCAAAAGAGAGTTGAAATATCGCTTACATATATTTTCGGAATAGGTCGCACTCATGCTAGGACGATCTGTGCAAAATCTAAAATACCGGCAGAACGGCGCGTGCATGAGCTGACCGATGATGAAGTAGTTAGGATCCGTGACTTGATTGACGCGGAATATCAGGTTGAAGGCGATTTACGTCGCGAAACCTCTATGAATATTAAGAGGTTAGTAGACTTAGGTTGCTATCGAGGTGTTCGTCATAGACGAGGGTTACCAGTTCGTGGCCAGCGTACCCATACTAATGCTAGAACTCGTAAGGGTCCAGCTAAGTCAATTGCAGGTAAAAAGCAGTAATGGTTCTTTGGCTAGCAGCTAATGTTAATAGAAGGAATTAGGCGGATATGGCAAAAACAGCAGTAGCACGTCCACGACGCAAGGAGCGTAAGAATATTACCTCAGGCGTTGCTCACGTGAACGCGACATTTAATAATACCGTTATTACTATAAGCGATGCTCAGGGAAACGCAATTTCATGGTCATCGGCAGGAAGTCAGGGTTTCAGTGGTTCTCGTAAATCCACCCCATACGCTGCGCAAATTGCAGCTGAAGATGCTGGGCGTAAAGCACAAGAGCACGGTATGAAAACCCTAGAAATTGAAGTTAAAGGACCGGGGTCAGGTCGCGAGTCGGCACTCCGAGCACTCCAGACAGTCGGGTTTATGATCACGGCAATACGTGACGTGACTCCAATACCGCATAATGGCTGTCGTCCGCGTAAAAGACGTCGAGTTTAGTTTCGTTAATTGGTTGGTTCAAAGATAAGAGGAACTGGCCAGTTTAGATTTTGTTCCATTCTTTATTGAGGCGCTCCAGTGATTCAGAAAAATTGGCAAGAATTAATTAAACCAAATACATTAGAAGTCGTTCCAGGTTCAGTCCCAGGGCGGCGAGCAACAATTGTTGCAGAACCTTTAGAACGAGGTTTCGGATTAACATTAGGCAACGCCTTACGGCGAGTTTTATTGTCTTCATTACAGGGCGCTGCTGTTACAGCTATTCAGATAGATGGGGTGCTCCATGAGTTCTCATCTATTGCTGGCGTACATGAGGATGTGACAGACATCGTTATGAATGTTAAGAATTTAGGTATTCAAATGCATAGTGAGACAACTGGCAAAATGACGCTAGAAGCCAAGGGACCTGGTGTTGTCACAGCGGGACAAATAGATACAGGGCACGATATCGATGTCATGGATCCTGATCTCGTGATTTGCACACTTGATGATGGTGCGAGTATTAGAATGAGCTTTATGGTTGAAATGGGCAAGGGCTATGTACCAGCTATTCAGAACCGACGTGAAGAATCACCCATTGGATTTATTCCCATTGACTCTGTCTTTTCCCCAATCCGCAAAGTGGCCTACAAATTGGATAACGCTCGCGTTGGTCAAGTTACAGATTTCGATAAGTTGTCCTTGGAGTTAACAACGGATGGAACTGTCACACCAGAAGATGCTGTTGCATTGGCCTCTCGTATTTTGCAAGACCAACTGCAAATGTTTATTAACTTTGAAGATCCAACGGTAGAAGTGCCAGAAGAAAAACACGAGGAATTACCGTTTAATAAGCATATGTTGCGTAAGGTTGATGAACTTGAATTATCGGTTCGCTCTGCTAACTGCTTAAAAAATGATAATATAATTTATATTGGTGACTTGGTGCTTAAAAGTGAATTTGAAATGCTCAGGACACCAAATTTTGGTCGTAAGTCGCTCAATGAGATTAAAGAGGTTTTATCACAAATGGGTCTCCATCTAGGGATGGATATTCCAGATTGGCCTCCAGAAAACGTTGAAGAATTAGCAAAACGATTAGAAGAACCTTTTTAAATTTTAACACTTAACTTGAAGGAATAGAGCTATGCGTCATCGTATGAGTGGGCGTAAACTCAATAGAACATCGTCCCATCGGAAAGCAATGTTTTCCAATATGACGGCGTCTCTTTTGTTACACGAGCAAATTAAGACAACAAAACCAAAAGCAAAAGATTTGCGAGTATTTGTTGATAAAATGATCACCCTTGGAAAGAGAGGGGATCTTCATGCAAGAAGGCAAGCTTTGTCGTTTTTACAAGACAGGACAGTTGTTGAAAAATTATTTGAAGCATTAGCGGGGCGTTATAAAGATCGACAAGGAGGATATAGCCGGGTTCTTGCTGCTGGATATCGTTATGGTGATGCGGCACCGATGGCTATTATTGAATTGGTGGACCGTGATATAGAGGCAAAAGGGGCGGATGATAAAGCACGAGTTGAAGCTGAGACGGAAGATAGTGAGCAGGAAACCGTATCTGCATAAAGTTGAATCTCTGTAAGTGCTATACAAAAACAGGCAGTTTCTGACCACTCGGCATCTGCCTTTCTTCTATTTGAGAGTATAATAGTAGAATGAGCCTTAAAATATACTTGCCGCTAGTAATCTTGATTTTAATTTTTAGTTGCTCTGCTTTTTCCCAGAAGCATGTACCAGTTTCGCAGGTAGAGATTAAACTCTCCTTCGCACCTCTGGTTAAAAAAGTTGCTCCTGCGGTAGTTAATATTTTTACACGAAAGACTGTTACCCAACGTTCATTTTCCCCATTATTTGATGATCCGTTTTTTCGCCGTTTTTTCGGTGGTCAACTGCGCAAAAACTCCCAATCTAGAAAGAAGGTGCAAAATTCGCTTGGATCCGGTGTGATTGTGAAATCAGATGGGATAGTTATTACTAATCATCACGTAATCAAAGGGGCAGATGAGATCACTGTAGTTTTGTCTGATAGGCGGGAATTTGATGCAGAAATCATCGTTAGCGATAAACGTACTGATTTGGCTATTCTTAAAATTCGTGAATTGAACGACGAGCTCCCATTCCTTGCACTCCGAGATTCAGATGATCTTGAGGTTGGCGATCTAGTTCTTGCAATCGGTAATCCGTTTGGTGTCGGCCAAACAGTAACCAGCGGCATTGTTTCCGCTTTGGCACGCACTCAAGTTGGTATTAATGATCTAAACTTTTTCATTCAGACAGATGCTGCTATTAATCCTGGCAATTCAGGTGGGGCCTTAGTTTCTCTCGACGGAAAGTTGGTGGGAATTAATTCTGCTATTTACTCAAAGGGAGGTGGATCTGTTGGTATCGGTTTTGCCATTCCAACAAATATGGTGCGAACAGTTTTGACAAGCCTTTCTAGTGGTGGTCGTGTTATACGACCTTGGGTTGGGGCTGAAGGACAGGGCGTCACTTCGGATATTGCGACGTCATTAAACATGAAGCGACCTGTCGGTGTTTTGATCAAGCGTGTTTATCCAAAGGGACCATCAGATAGAGCGAGTATAAAAGTTGGTGATGTGATTGTCGCTGTTGGTAAACACAACGTAAATAATTCAGAATCTTTGCGTTTTAGAATTATCACCCAACCAATAGGCGAAAAACTAGATATTTGGCTTATTCGCAAAGCAATCAAACAAAGGGTTACTTTTCTTGTGGAGGCTCCGCCTGAAAAGCCGCTTGCGGAAAAAGCAAAGGTAGTTGGCTATAACCCGTTACAAGGTGTTTTAGTTGGCAACCTTTCCCCAGCGTTAGCTGATCAAATTGGCAAAAGCCTTTTTTTGCGTGGTGTTATAATTTTAGAAATTCAACAAGGTTCGCCTGCACAGCGGTTTGGGTTTCAGCGCTACGATATTATTAAAAAATTAAATAATTCAAAAATTAAAAAAGTTAAGCAATTAACGTCACTCCTATCAAAAAAACTTGGGGAATGGGTTATCTCCATTGAAAGAGGAGGTAGTATTTTGTCACTTGCTATAAAGCGTTGACTACGCTCTTTGAAGCACAGGTTCCTCGTCCTTTAGCCGATCGGTTGCGTCCTATTTTGATCAAGGAGGTGGTTGGGCAAGCCCATTTGTTAGGCGCTACAGCACCCGTTGGTAGGATGATTGCTGGTGATAGGATAACGTCTATTATATTTTGGGGCCCGCCAGGTACAGGGAAAACTACAATAGCTCGTTTGCTTGCTAAGCATACAAATTATCATTTTGAAAGTTTGTCAGCTATTTTTTCAGGTGTTTCAGATTTACGTAAAGTATTCGAAGCATCACGGGTACGCCGAGAATCTGGCCGTGGCACGTTGTTATTTGTTGATGAAATTCATCGTTTCAACAAAGCCCAGCAGGATGGATTTTTACCATACGTGGAAGACGGTACAATTACACTAATTGGTGCAACTACGGAAAACCCGTCGTACGAATTAAACGGTGCCTTATTAAGTCGATGTCAGGTGCTTATACTGAACCGCTTAGGTGATAACGCTCTGGAAGAGCTCTTGGTTCGTGCAGAAAAATTAGAGGGGATTTGTTTGCCTTTAAGCAAGGATGCGCGCGCCACTCTTCGGGCAATGGCTGATGGGGATGGACGATATTTACTAAATATGACAGAAGAGGTTTTGTTGCTTCCCGTCGAACCAATATTAGATACGAAAGCCTTAATAGAATTAGTGCAAAAGTCCGTGCCGTTGTACGATAAAAAACAAGGCCAGCATTATAATCTGATTTCAGCATTACATAAAAGCATGCGGGGTTCTGATGTAGATGCCTCCCTTTATTGGTTGGCTCGTATGTTGTCTGGGGGTGAAGACCCTCATTACATAGCACGGCGTTTGGTTCGTTTCGCCTCTGAAGACATAGGATTAGCCGACCCAAACGCATTATTGCAAGCTATTGCGTCATGGGACGCTTTCGAGCGCATTGGCTCCCCGGAAGGGGAACTTGCAATAGTCCAAAGCGTTATTTATCTTGCTACAGCACCTAAATCTAACGCAGTATATCTAGCCTTCAAAGCTTCTATCCAACTGGCGAAGGAAACTGGTTCTCTTTCGCCACCAAAACATATACTCAATGCCTCTACTGATTTAATGAAAGATATTGGTTATGGGGTAGGTTATCAGTATGATCATGATAGTGATGATGGGTTTTCTGGTCAAAATTATTTGCCTGATGGGGTAATACAGCAAAGCCTTTACCGGCCAGATGGTAAAGGTTTTGAAAAAGAAATTGTTAAACGACTAGTTTTTTGGAGAAAAATCCGAAAAGAGAAAGGCGGTTGATGTCGATTATTATTTCTATAGCTGTTGGCGGTGGAATTGGAGCTGTTGGAAGACACCTCGTAATGGAGGGTGTTAACTACTTTTTAGGTCAGGACTTTCCGTATTCGACGTTGATTGTGAATGTGGTGGGCTCTTTTGTTGTAGGTTTGTTGCTTGGCGCCTTGGTGATAACTTGGTCTCCTAGTGCAGAGCTTAAAGGGTTTTTCATTATTGGTTTTCTTGGTTCGTTTACAACTTTCTCAGCTTTTTCCTTAGATGTGGTAACCTTGATCCAGCAGGGCGAATTTCTATCCGCATTATTGTATATTATTGTTTCAGTCATTTTTTCGGTTTTAGCTTTGTTCGCTGGAATCTCAATTATTCGCTACCTTTTAGCTTGATGGATACTCAAAATGGTAACTTTACAAACAATTGAAGTTCAAGAAGATGAGCAGGGGGTTCGTCTGGACCGTTGGTTTAAAAGACACTTTCCAACTCTTGGGCATGGACAATTAGAAAAATTTTTACGTAAGGGGCAAGTTCGACTCGATGGAAAGCGCGTAAAATCAAGTGTACGGGTCGTAATGGGTCAAAGAATTAGAATTCCTCCGCTAACATTAGATGAGCGGCCTCGGCTGAAAACAAAATTAGCTGCTAATGTGACTGATCAAGATGTTGAGATGTTGCTACAATCTGTCATATACAAAGATGATCATATTATTGCAGTAAATAAACCTGCTGGACTAGCAGTTCAGGGCGGCTCGGGTACTTCTAAACATATTGATGCAATGCTTAACAGTTTACAATTTGAAATGAAAGAACGACCCAAACTTATACACCGGCTGGATAAAGATACGTCAGGAGTTTTATTGTTGGCAAGATCAGCTAAGGCGGCATCTTACCTCACTAAAGCCTTTAAAACGAGAAAAGTGCATAAAATCTATTGGGCGGTAGTTGTTGGGTTGCCAAAAATTAAATATGGCAAAATTGATATGGCTTTAGAGAAACAGGGAAGTAAGTTTGGAGAAAAAGTTGTCGCAGACAAAAATGGAAAACGAGCGATTACCTACTACCGAACCGTTGACAATGCGTCAAATAAATCCACTTGGTTGGCTATGATGCCGGAAACTGGCCGCACGCACCAGTTGAGGGTGCATTGTGCCGAACTTGGTACACCTATCTTGGGGGATGGAAAGTACGGTGGAACAAAAGCATTCTTAGAGGGAGCAGACGGGATAGATAAGCAACTCCATCTTCACTCAAAAGCTATAAAATTTCCTCATCCTGACGGTGGTTTTTTTCAAGTGGTTGCAGATCTTTCTCCGCATATGAAAAAATCGTGGAAATACTTAGGGTTTGACGAAAAATTAGTAGTTGACCCTTTTGAAGATTTTTATGAGCAATGGTATGAAAATAATGTCGAATAATTTGCGTATGGTTGTTTTTGATTGTGACGGTACTATCGTTGATTCTCAAAGGGCAATAGTTGAAATTATGCAGGCGACATTTGAGTCGTATAATTTAAGACTACCAAAACGGGAAAAGATTTTGTTAGGCGTAGGTTTAGAGTTGAGTGTTGGGATTGAACGTCTTATGCCAGAAAAACATGGTTTGGATATACGTGAATTATGCACAACATATAGAAAGCTTGCTAATGATAAAAGGGAAAATGATAAGTTAGGAGACCCACTGTATCCCGATGCTGAAAATATTATACGGAAGCTTCATGCGGATGATTGGTTATTGGGTATCGCAACTGGAAAGTCAAGAATAGGATTAGATTACGTTCTTAACTCTCGTAATCTTAGCCAACTTTTTATCACCAAGCAAACATCTGATTCTGCGGCGGGTAAACCAAACCCTGAAATGTTGGAAAATGCAATGAGGGATACTGGAGTGAATTCTAGTAACGTGTTTATGGTAGGTGACACGACTTATGATATTTGTATGGCGGTCAATGCTAAAACTCGCGCAATTGGCGTGAGTTGGGGTTATCATAAAACTGAAGAGTTACTTGATTCTGGTGCCGAGATTGTTCTGGATAACTATCAAGACTTGTTTACATTTCTTCAAGATTCTTCGAGGGATTAATTTGTTAGAATTATATAATTTTTAGCCAATTGTTTTAGCTGTAAAAGAATATGTAGGAAAGATCTTTTTCCTAAATAGCTGGAAGCGCAGAGAAGGCTATGTATTTCAAAATATAAAAAGTTATAAAGGCATATCAATTGAATAAATGGTCAGGTTTAAAGCGCTTTTATAAAGAGACTGCTATTTGTGATGGCATCGGGGGGGGGTACTTAACTACTCTTGATGGTAAATCGGTTAAGACGCCTGCCGGCGTTGATTTAGAGGTGCCAAGCCGTTTTCTTGCAGAAGCAATGGCTATTGAATGGGGCGCGCAAGGTGAATTTATTGATCCAGGTTCAATGCCGCTTTGTAAATTGTCAGCAACGGCAATCGATCGTATAAGAAGTAAACGTGAGGAGGTCATAGGAATCACACTGAAGATAGCAGAAACTGATTTATTATGTTATCGGGCTATAGAACCGCTTGATTTGGCAGAACTTCAAAATATTTCTTGGCAGCCCGAATTGAATTGGGTAGGGAAAAAATTTGGTGCTGATCTTAAGGTTACCTCAGGAATATTACCAATTATTCAGCCGGAAAATAGTCTGTTAGCCTTACAAAAATTATTATTTTCATTAGATGATTATAAGTTAATGGGAGTGACAAATGCGGCGGCAGCAGCGGGATCACTAGTGCTTTCTCTTTCTATGTTTAATGGGCGCATGAATGCTGATACGATGTTTGAAAAATCCATTTTAGAAGAAAATTACCAAATGGAAAAATGGGGCCTAGATGACGAAGCTGTTGAAAGGCATAGAATTATTCGTCACGATATCCAGAGTTCGGCCTACTTCTTGAACTTACTGGAAAAATGAAAATTAATCGGTTAATAATGATAAAAATAATCAGAAGTTAGGACTGATGAATGTTTGATATAATTCGCCAATTAGAAGAGAGACGAGCGCGAGCACGAGCTGGCGGCGGTAAAAAAAGAGTTGACGCGCAACATGAGCGTGGAAAGCTTTCTGCGAGAGAGCGTATAGATTTATTACTTGATCCTGATACTTTTGAGGAGTGGGATATGTTCGTTGAACACCGCTCGACGGATTTTGGTATGGAGAAAGTAACAATACCTGGTGATGGTGTTGTTACTGGTTATGGTACGATAAATGGCCGAACGATTTTCGTTTATAGCCAAGATTTTACTGTCTTTGGCGGCTCGCTTTCTGAAACGCATGCGGAAAAAATTTGTAAAATCATGGATCAAGCTATCAAGGTTGGGGCTCCAGTAATTGGTTTGAACGATTCAGGAGGAGCCCGTATCCAAGAAGGTGTCTCCGCTCTGGCAGGTTACGCAGAAGTCTTCGCAAGGAATGTAGTCTCGTCAGGTGTTATCCCTCAAATATCTACGATTATGGGCCCTTGTGCTGGAGGGGCAGTTTATTCGCCTGCAGTTACAGATTTTACATTTATGGTGAAAGACACTTCGTATATGTTTGTGACTGGGCCAGATGTTTTAAAAACGGTCACTCACGAGGAAGTTACCCAAGAAGAGTTGGGGGGTGCTTTGACACATACTATCAAATCGGGCGTTGCTGACCTTGCTTTTGACAATGATGTAGACGCAATCGAACAATTGCGACGATTTGTCGATTTTTTACCTTCTAATAACCGCGAATATCCTCCAAACCGTCCTACCGATGATCCTGCAGATAGACAAGAGCCTTCACTGGACACCCTTGTCCCCACTAATCCAAATGAATCTTACGATGTTAAAGAACTTATTACGAAGCTTGTTGATGAGGGCGATTTTTTCGAGTTAAAACCGGCATTTGCGGCTAATATTGTAACGGGCTTTGGCCGTATGGAGGGTGCAACGGTTGGAATTATTGCTAACCAGCCAAAGATCTTAGCGGGTTGTTTGGACATCGATGCCTCTGTTAAGGCCGCACGATTTATAAGGTTTTGCGACTGTTTTAATATACCTATTATTATGTTGGTGGATGTCCCAGGTTTTCTCCCGGGAACAGCTCAAGAGTATGGGGGGTTAATTCGTCACGGTGCAAAATTGTTGTATGCATTTGCCGAGGCAACGGTACCTAAGGTAACCCTTATTACCCGCAAAGCTTACGGCGGCGCTTATATAGTTATGGGCTCTAAACATCTGCGTGGGGATGTTAATATGGCCTGGCCAAGTGCCGAGATTGCTGTGATGGGGGCGAAGGGGGCAGTGGAGATTATTTTCCGTGCGGATCTTGATGATGAAAAGAAAATAGCGGGCCGAGAGAAGGACTATCAAGAACAATTTGCTAATCCATTCAGGATGGGTGCTAGGGGATACATAGATGATGTCATAATGCCGCATAACACAAGGTGGCGTATAGCTCGTTCTTTGCGAATGCTGCGTAATAAAAAATTAGAGAATCCATGGAAAAAACATGGGAATATACCACTTTAATGTATATTATTTTACTTTTTTTACTAGCTATTTGTTTGAATATACAAACAGTCAGTGCTGCAGACAGTGCTGTTAGTTATTATTATCCTGCTCCTAATAATATTGAAACTTATAAAGCCCGCATGCGAGTAAATGTTAACTCAAGTAGATCTTCTCGTGAAAATATTATTAATCTGATTACAGATGAATTTCTTAATAAAACATACCCTGCGCGAGTTGTAATTTTTGCAAAAGGTCCTCAAACTAAACGGATAATTATAGTCAGTATGGTTGAAGGTTATTTGGATACCATTTATCGGGCAAGAGCTTTACTGGAGACCATGGCTCCTGTGGTTCGTAGGTCACCGTTATTTAAAGAAATAAAACGAGAAAAAATTCTGAATTTTTTTGATCTATTAAAGATCTCTGGGTTTAAAAGAATAACGGTTAGTGATGGTAAAAAATTTTCTTATCAGGTTTCTTTACGATGATAATTATTTTCGGGTGGATAGTATGAATATGATGCAAAAGGTATACAGATCAGAAGTTGATATCATAAGTTATCATGTACATCTATATTATAACGGTTCAAATAAGCAACACGCGTCTAATTTACGCAGAGAGCTTAATAAACGTTTTGGGGAAAAAATAGTAATTGGGCGATGGCGTGATAAAGCTCCTCAAGGTCCTCATCCAGTATCTCATTTTCAAATTGAATTTCCAATAGACTTATTCAATATATTGGTGCCTTTTTTAGCTCTGAATCGTAAAAATCTTCATGTACTACTGCATCCAAATACTGGTAACGGATATGAAGATCATACTCGGAACGTAATGTGGATTGGCCCAAGCATCCCGTTGAGTGAGGCTTGGTTAAAAAATAATCAGCCAGCGGAAAGTAAATAAAATTGAGATGTCGTATTTGTTACTTGAACTTTAGGAGAACTGTTAAATGAAATTATTTTCTCGGCCCGCGTCACCATTTGTCCGTAAGGTTCGTGTTATGGCTCGTGACATAGGTTTAGTAGATCAAATTGATGAGATTATATTGGCGTCCCCCGAAGAAATGTATGCAGAAATGCCAAAATATAATCCACTAGGAAAAATCCCGGCTCTTATCTTAGATGATGGAACTGTTCTTTATGAGTCAAAAGTTATTTGTGAATATTTAGACTCGTTACATGATGGCGAAAAATTTTTTCCATCTGAGTTAAATATTCGATGGAAAACACTTTTATTACAGGGACTTGCTGATGGTATTGGAGAGGCAATTATTACTGCATGGATGAATAAATTCAATCGGCCAGAAAAATTTGTTTATGAGCCGGCTATTTCCTTTCAACTTGAAAAAGTAAAACGTGGCCTTTTGGAGATTAATGGACAGGTAGGGGACTTTAATAAACTTGGGAAAATTGGCCCATTATCCGTTGCATGTACTATTGGCTATCTTGATTTTAGGTTTCCTGACCTTGTCTGGAGAGATCAAAATCAGGAGCTTGCTAAATGGTATTTAACTTTTTGTGAACTACCCTCGATGAGGTCAACGGAATTCAAGAGCTAAAACATATTAGATTTTATTTTTCTTTATTTTTTTAAGCGTCGTTGGGAAGATAGAGGATCCTCTTTTTATTGTGTTATTAGGTGTTAGCGTGTTTTGATTTTTATCAAAGAAATTCCATTTATCAAAAAGAACTATTTGTTTTTTTCTGAACGGAATTATTAATGCCATTCCAGCGGCAAAACCACCAATATGAGCCCACCATGCTGTGTTACTTTCATTTCCAAGACTAAAAAACTGTATTACAATCCAGACCCCTAAAACAATTATTGCTGGTAAACGGAGTGGTATAATATTCATAAATAGAACAAGAATTCGAGCCTTTGGGTGGATCACTATATAAGCGCCTAGAACTCCTGATATAGCCCCACTTGCTCCAATTAGAGGAGCGTTGGAATTATATTCCATTATTGAGTGGGTAAGTGTAGCCAGTATTCCGCAGATTAAATAGAAAGATATGAACCTTAAATGGCCCATAGAATCTTCAATATTATCACCAAATACCCAAAGAAATAACATATTAAAACTCAGGTGCATCCAGCCACCATGGAGAAAAAGGTTAGTTATTAGTGTAAGAGATTCAGGTATAATAATAAGGTTAGGGCTAAGTTGTCTCTCACCAAGCAAAACAGATGGAATTGTCCCAAGTCCATATATAAATTTTCCTTGTTCTCCACTAAGCGATAATTGCCAGAGAAAGGTTGTTACGCAGCTGATGATTATAATTAGTGTGATATACTGAAATTTGATATTAATAATATTATTATCATCTTTGAGTGGTAGTAGCGCCATTTTAAATTCTATCCGCTAATTCTAGGGACTGGTCCGATACTTGTATTTATATAAAATGTTTGCCAAACAGCTGTTTTAATAAAAAAGAAAATCTAAAACTATTTTGTTGAGTAAATAATGGGTTGTGAGGCTGGGATAACTTAGATTAAACTCTCTACCTTTATATTTTATAGCTCTTTGCTTATTATAAAGTAATTATGCTACTTTAGAAATATTTTATTGATATACTCGAACAAACCTGA
>CAJQSN010000100.1 GCA_905614355.1 uncultured Rhodospirillales bacterium
TTTATACCAAGTTCGTCTAAAACTTCATGACATGATTTTTGCATAACCTTTGCACGCGGGTCAAAATTCTTATAAACTCTGTGGCCAAATCCCATTAGGCGAAATGGATCATCTTTATCTTTAGCTTTCTTAATAAATTTTGGAATATTCTCAACGCTTGAAATCTCGTTTAACATTGTCAAAACAGCCTCATTCGCACCGCCGTGTGCCGGACCCCAAAGTGACGCAATTCCAGCTGCAATACACGCAAATGGATTTGCCCCACTAGACCCTGCTAAACGCACTGTAGAAGTGGATGCATTTTGTTCGTGGTCTGCATGCAGTATGAGTATGCGTTCCATTGCTTTAGCAATAATTGGGCTCACTTTATAATCTTCTGCTGGTGTTGCAAACATCATGTGTAGAAAATTTTCAGCAAAACTTAGATCATTACGCGGAGAGATGAACGGTTGACCAATAGAGTATTTGTAAGCTTGGGCGGCTATAGTCGGAACTTTTGCAATCAAGCGATATGAAGAAACCATGCGATGATGAGGATCATTTATATCCAAACTATCATGATAAAATGCAGCAAGCGCGCCAACAACGCCGCACATTACCGCCATTGGATGGGCATCACGTCTGAAACCATGAAAAAATGTATTAAACTGTTCATGTAACATTGTATGGTGAGTGATTTCGTTAATGAATTTTGTTTTTGCCTCAATATTGGGTAATTCGCCGTAAAGCAATAAATAACAAGTTTCCAGGTAATCAGAATGCTCTGCTAATTGGTCGATGGGGTACCCTCTATATAGCAAAATACCTTCATCCCCATCAATATAAGTAATTCTAGATTCGCAACTTCCAGTTGATGTGAAACCAGGGTCGTAAGTGAAGCAATCAGTATCGGCATATAAGCGCCTCACATCTATGACATCAGGGCCAACAGTTCCTTTAATTACAGGTAATTCCCAAGTACTTCCGTTCGTATTATTTTTCAAGGTGAAGGTTTGTGAATTCTGATCTGTCATGGTGTCATTCCATTTTTAAGATAAACAAGCCGACCAACTGGTTAGTATATGAATTTTTAAGGCGATAATGTCAAGCAAACTGCTACATTTAAGTGATGAATTAGCTACGTTATAGTTTCAAAGTACATCATCAAAGCGACCTAATGTTTCGTCTTTTCCAAGTACTTTCATAACTTCAAATATGCCCGTCGCAGGCATTGAACTACATAAAGCAAATCTAAGAGGTTGAGCGATATTTTTCAAGCCAGTATTAGATTTTTTTGCTAACTCATTTATCGCTTCTGTTAGTTGTTCAACAGTCCATTGCTCTAAATTAACTAAATTAGCTCGTACTTTTTTTATAATTTCACGGCCATTTCCATCCAGCACCTTAAGAGCCTTAGCATCATAATTTATGGGTCTACTTACACAATAAACTAACGATTTATCAATAGCTTCAATAAGAGTACTAACCTTACACTTTATGTCCGAAATACCATCTTTAAGTCGACTTTCTATTTGAGGTGTTAATTTAGTTTCCAGTAATTTTGAAATTTCTGGCAGCATTAGTCGAACTAAGCGATCGTTATCGCATTTTTTCATATAATGACCATTTAAATTATTTAGTTTCGTTATATCAAAGCGTGAAGCTGACTTGCCAACGTTAGCTATATCAAACCAACTAATGGCATCTTCTTGTGTAATTATTTCATCGTCGCCATGGGACCAACCCAACCGCATTAGATAATTATTTACGGCCTCAGGAAGAAAACCCAAATCGCGGTATGAATCTACCCCAAGTGCACCATGCCGTTTTGATAATTTAGAACCGTCCTGGCCATGTAAAAGGGGCATATGTGCAAAAATTGGGAGGATCCAATCCATTGCCTTATAGATTTGGATTTGGCGAAACGTATTGGTTAAGTGGTCGTCACCTCTAACAACGTGAGATATATTCATATCGTGATCGTCTACGACTACAGCTAGCATATAAGTTGGTGTACCATCTGCTCGTAGTAATATCATATCATCTAAAGTTTCATTGGAAACTGTTACTGAGCCTTGAATAGCATCTTCAATAGTCGTTTTACCATTCAGAGGGGCCCTCAGACGGATAACAGGCGAAATGTTACGTGGTGCCATCGACTTATCTTTATCGCGCCATAATCCGTTATAAAGTCGGCTACTTCCTTTAGATCGCGCGGTTTCTCGCATTGAGTTAAGTTCTTCAGGTGTACAATAGCAACGGTAAGCCATTCCTTTTGCTAGGAGTTCATTTGCTACAGCAGTATGTCGCTGTCGACGTTCAAATTGAGAATAAACCTCGCCATCCCAATCTATTCCAAGCCATTGTAAGCCGGTAATAATTGCATCTACGGCTTCTTGGGTTGACCTTTTCCGATCGGTATCCTCGATGCGTAATAAAAATTTTCCATTTAGGTTCTTTGCAATCAACCAATTAAATAAAGCTGTACGCGCGCCGCCAATATGCAAAAATCCTGTAGGTGAGGGCGCAAAACGTGTGATGATCTCTGACAAACTTTTAACACCTATTTGATAAATTAAATTAAATTTTTACGAGGGATTCTCGATGGTTGTGATTTCGAACAAAGCTATATTATCAGCCTATTGGATAGTTTTTTATTAAAGCCTCATCTGTCTAATTATATGTTCGAAACAATCCAACTAATTTTCCTTGTACTTGAACACGGTCAGGTCCAAAAATTTGGGTCTTATAACTAGAATTTTCCGGCTCTAACGCAATTACATCACCTTTTTTGCGGATGCGCTTGAGCGTTGCCTCATTATCGTCAATTAGTGCTACTATGATTGTACCATTTTCAGCGGTGTCACATTTTTCGATCACTACGGTATCACCGTCGTATATACCAGCATCAACCATAGAATCACCACTTACTTCTAGAGCATAACGCTGGGAAAGCCCTGACATGTTTGATGGAATACTTATATAAGTCGTCAAGTCGTTGACTGCCTCCATTGGTAATCCCGCTGCAATTTTTCCTAAAAATGGTATTTCTGTAGTATCATGTGATGGAATCGTCGTATTATTACCGTGAGTAAAATCAGCTTTAATCACATTGGCTGAAAACTTATCTATTTTTTTATTTAAATTATCGGGAAGCTTTATAATTTCTAAAGCTCTCGCTCTATGAGGAAGCCGGCGGATAAACCCCCGTTCTTCTAGGCCAGTAATCAAACGATGAATCCCTGACTTAGATTTTAGATCTAGCGCATCTCTCATTTCATCAAAAGAAGGCGACACGCCTGATTTTCGTAACCTATGATCGATAAAGGTTATTAATTCATATTGTTTTTTAGTTAGCATAACCTCTCCATATTTATATTAATTTTTATTTATAGAATAAACTTAGATAACAATAATAACTAGGGTTTTGTTGCGTAAACTACAAAATTCACAAAATATAGAACAAAACAACAACGAGTGTTTGTTCTATTTTAGTTCTTCCTAGAGGTCAACATACAATGAGTATATAAAATGAGTATATTGAGTTATTTTAATATTAGAAATTTTAATCTAAGCGAACAATACGTACAATCTCTCCTCTAGCTAGCGGATCGGCAAAGGGCTGACGTATTATTAGACAATCGGCTTTTGCATAATTTTCAAGCATCGAACTGTCCTGTTGAGCAAAAGGTGTCACAATATTTTCTCCAGCTTTGTTAATTTCTATTTTAGCTCTTAAGTAATCTTGGCGGCTATCATTTTTTTTCAAGTCTCGCCCGAGTGCAGCGGTTTCAGTGTTGTGAGAACTATCCTCGGCACCTAGCATTTTACTAATAGCTGGAAGAAGAAATAAGGTGGCGGTGACGCTAGCGGAGACAGGGTTACCTGGTAAGCCTAACATCGGTGTACCAAAAATATTACCAAATATAAGCGGTTTCCCAGGACGCATCGCCACCCGGCTAAAAGTAATGTCTAGACCCTCCTCGCCGAGAACCGATTTAATTAGATCGTAATCCCCTACGGATGCACCACCAATTGTGATTAGCATGTCTACACCAGAAAGTTGAGAAACAGCATTCTTGAGTGACCCGGGGTCATCTTTTGCAATACCTAGATTAATTGGGATGCCGCCGTTTGCCGATACCATCGCCGCTAAACCAAGGCTATTTGAACTAATGATTCTATCCTGACCGACAAATTCACCAGGTAAAACAAGCTCGTTACCTGTAGACAAAATTGCAATACGAGGCTTACGAATCACTTTGATCCACGGCATGTTCATCGCTGCGGCAAGAGCTATGTTTCTTGCATTTAAACGTGTTCCAGCTTTAAGAAGCTTTTGACCTTTTTTAAAGTCCATGCCGGCTGGGCGGATATATTTTCCTTCAGGTGCGGCTTCTTTAATAATAATTCCGCCCCCTGATTTTTCTGTATCTTCTTGTATGATTATTGTGTTGGCTCCCTGTGGAATAGAGGCACCTGTAAAAATGCGAACAGTTTGACCCGCTTTTATTTTACCATTAAAGCTTTTTCCAGCAGCAGATTCCCCAATTTGTTTTAACGTCACAGGAATTGTAGCTATGTCATTCACCGCAACTGCATAGCCATCCATAGCTGAAACAGCCGATGGCGGTTGTGTAAGGCGTGAAATAAGATCTACCGCAAGAACCCGACCCAGTGATTGCGCAATAGATATTTGTTCATAATCTAGCTGTTTGATTCCTAATAATACGCTTTTTAAGGCCTCATCTACAGCTAGCATTCCACTATTTAATTCTGGCATTTTTTTCTCTTATACGCTTTTAAATTCACCTGATTTTCCACCAGCTTTATATGTTAAATGAATATCACCTATACGCATACCTCGATCAACGGCCTTGCACATGTCATAAACTGTAAGTGCTGCGATTGACACAGCGGTCAATGCTTCCATTTCAACACCAGTTTGACCAATCAGTTTACATGTTGAAATTATGTCTATTGCACTTCTTTCTTCATCAATGGTTAATTCTAAATTTACTGATGTTAGGCTTAGTGGATGGCATAGCGGAATTAGATCAGATGTTCGTTTTGTGGCCATAATACCTGCAAGTTGGGCTATCGACAGCACATCACCTTTTTTTATATTTTGATTATTGATTAGCGCGAGTGTTTTTGGTAGCATGTAGATTGAGCCCATTGCTGACGCAATTCGTTCTGTTCTATCTTTGTTTGAAACATCCACCATAATAGCGTTACCTTGTGAATCAATATGTGTCAGATCTGTCATACTAGTAACCTTCAATTTTGATTTTAATATCTGTTCCCAGCAGGCGTTTTGTTGCGGCTTCTACATCTTGCTCGCGCATAAGAGCCTCGCCAACGAGGAAGGTGTTTATGCCAAGTGAGCTCAAACGCAACAGATCTTTATGATGATAAATTCCGGACTCGCTGACTATTACTTTGTCCGCTTCTATCAAGGGAGCCAAAATTTCGGTCATTGTAAGATCTACCTCTAAGGTTTTAAGATTGCGATTGTTGATACCAATAAGTGCTGGTGAAATTTTTAACGCACGCTCTAACTCTTTGCGCGTATGAACTTCTATTAATGCATCCATAGCTAGTTCATGCGCAATCGTAATAAAATCATTTGCCTCGTCATCGTTAACGCATGCCATAATAATTAATATGCAGTCCGCACCAATAGCTCGTGACTCGATTACCTGATAAGGATTGATAATAAAATCTTTTCGTATAATTGGTAGATTAGAGGCACTTTTAGCTTGCTCCAAGAAAATGTCGGCTCCCTGAAAATAAGGTTTGTCGGTCAGTACAGAGAGACAAGTAGCTCCCCCCAAGTTATATGAGCGTGCCAAAGCTCCTGAATCAAAATTCTTACGTATGAGACCTTTTGATGGGGATGCTTTTTTTATTTCAGCTATTAAACCAAAGCTATTTATTTTTTTTGCATTTTTAAGTGCGTTCAGAAAGCCTCTTGTTGGCTCAATTTTTTTTATTATACTAAGGAGATTAGCTTCGGATATATTTAATTTCTGATTGGCTACATGTTCACGTTTTTTGTTGCAAATTTCCTGCAGGATATTAACCAAGTTTAACCCCCATTTGTATCAAGATTGGTTATTTTTACCAATTTATCTAAAGTAGATTTAGCTGTTCCGTCATCTATTGCTTCGGCGGCAATTATGGCTCCCTCTTTTAAAATTTTAGCCTTACCAGCTATCATTAAAGCAGCTGCAGCATTAAATATAACTATATCTCTGTAAGCAGAGGGTTCGCCTTTGAGCATTAATCTAATTGCTTCTGCATTGTATAATGCGTTGCCACCCTTTAGATTTTTGAGTTTTGTTCGCGGCAGGCCTGCATCTTCAGGGTAAACTTCAAAGTTAGTGATTTTTCCATTTTTAAGTTCTGAAACGTAGGTTGACCCTGTTGTGGTTAGTTCGTCGGTACCGTCAGAGCCATGCATTACCCAAGCACGCTCGCTACCAAGTTTTTTAAGGGTCTCTGCTATGGGTCTGACCCATTTTTTATCATAAACTCCAGTAAGTTGGCGCTTTACTCCGGATGGATTACATATTGGACCGAGTAAATTAAAAATCGTTCGTGTAGAGAGTTCAACCCGGGCACCTGCAACGTGACGCATTGCGCTATGGTGCCGTGGCGCCATTAAAAAGCCTATATTGGCCTCCCAGATGGATTTCTTGATTAGGTCAAAATCAGCATCGTTATTAACACCTAGAGCGGCCAACGTATCAGCTGCTCCAGATTTTGAAGATAAAGCACGGTTACCGTGTTTTGCGACAGGGACGCCGCAGGCGGCCACAACTAATGCCGCACCAGTTGAAATATTGTAAGTTCCTGTTCCATCGCCACCAGTTCCAACTACATCAATAGCATTTTTAGGAGCTTTAATTTGTAAAGCTTTTGCCCTCATTGCCTTTGCGGCTCCGGTTAATTCGTCGACGGTTTCTCCCCTAACTCTCAGGGCCATCAAAAAGCCGCCAATTTGTGATGGGGTCGCATCACCAGACATTATCGTTTTAAAGGCGTTTTCTGCCTCATTTATTGTTAATGATAATCCATCTGCGACTTTTGCTATCCAGGAAATCATATCAGCCATGATTATCCACCTTCTCCAAAAGTTATATTTACCCTAGTTCGCTTAAATAGTTCATAATCAAAACAACGGTTTTTTTTGAAACCTGATGTTTCT
>CAJQSN010000101.1 GCA_905614355.1 uncultured Rhodospirillales bacterium
TGGTTTCAACTGGAAGAAATGGCTTCTGCAAAGAACTCCCTACGGCAAAATTTTTAGTTTGGCTTGGTAACTGTATGATTAATGGATTGATATTTAGGCTAAAATTAATCAATGTTAATAACATTAAATAAAAATCATTTAGAACTAAATATATTTTGACTAGAAAAAATACAAACGGCACTCTCTATTGGTTTACGGGGCTTTCTGGTGCTGGAAAAACCTTGATTGGTGGTGAGGTTCACGAGCGATTAAGGGAGTTAGATCAGAAAAAACCTATTTTCCTAGATGGTGATGAGTTAAGGCAAGTGTTACCTCTTGGAGACAGATATGATCCAAAGGCACGTAAGTCCTTAGCACTAAGCTATGCCAAGTTAAGCAAAATGTTGGCTAGTCAGGGCTTTGATGTCGTGTGTTGCACAGTTTCGATGTTTCATTCTGTTAGGGAGTGGTCACGGTCAAATATTGATAGCTATGTGGAAGTTTATGTCCGAGTACCTTTCGAGGTGTTGATTGAGAGAAATCAAAAGGGGCTGTATACTGTGGCCGGTCCGGCTAAAAAAAGAAATGTTGTGGGTTTAAACGAAAACTTTGAAGAACCAAGATTTCCAGATATAATTTTAGATAATGATGGAAGCCATAACATTAAAGATTTAGCTAATATGGTACTGGACTTCAAAAAATAAATATGAAGAACTTCTCTAAATGAAAACGAATTGGGATTACACTGAGCTTGCAGAAGCTTATTTAAAGCGACCTGACTATTCAGAAAATGCGATTAATGAAATGCTTCATTTTTTTGATGTATCACCAGGAAGCCGCATCTGCGATGTTGGCGCTGGTGTAGCACACCTATCTTTAATGCTGGCAAACAGGGAAATGGAAGTTGCCGCTGTTGAGCCTAATGCAGCAATGAGAGCAATTGGAATCAGAAGGACGTCTGGGCTCAAAAATATTTCTTATTCGGAGGGAACAGCGGAAAATACAGGGCAATTAGCGGATACATTTGATTGTGTCACATTTGGCTCGTCGTTTAATGTCACAAACCGGCCCAAAGCCATGCAAGAGACCGTTCGCATACTGAAGCCTAGAGGATATTTTGCGGTGATGTGGAACCATAGAGACTTAAATGATCCAATTCAAAAAGAAATTGAGGCCATAATAACGCAGTTCATACCGGAATATGGTTATGGCTCCCGCCGGGACGATCAAACTAAAATTATTGAAGATTCTAGTCTATTCGGAGAAATTCATCAATTTACAGGTGAGATTTTGCATCGAATGACTTTAAAGGATTGCGTGGAAGCCTGGCGTTCGCATGCAACACTAGAACGGCAAGCAAATAATAAGTTCAAGGATATTATTTTGGAAATTGAAAAAATGCTAACTTCGGATACGGAAGGCCTTATTCCAATCCCATATCAAACTAAAGTCTGGGCAGCCCAGTCACTAATATCCGAAAAATAGTAGACGCCAAATTAATCGGAAATAAGAAATGAAATGTCGCTAAAATTTGGTACAAAAGGAGATAACTTATATAATCTCAGTACAATTTTGCGTTATGGTAAGGTACTACCTATGGTGCATTTTACTGTAGCAGAGTGGCAAAACCAGAGCATGCGACTTTTGGACATGAATAGTTTTGATTGGCTTTCAACAAAACTGATTGTGCGCAGTAGTGGCGTCGATGAGGACAACTTAAACCAATCCTTAGCGGGTAAATTCAAGAGCGTCACGAATGTCTGCGGTTCAAAGAATGTTAAGGCTGCTATAGAAGACGTTATTACCTCTTTTGATGACCACAAAAACGCCTTAAATCAAATTCTTGTTCAACCAATGATAGAAAATGTGATAGCGAGTGGAGTAGCTTTTACCAGGGACCCGAGCACGGGAGGGCATTATTATGTCGTTAATATTGACGATATATCGGGTAGAACAGATACCGTAACCTCTGGCTCAACAAATCAATTGAAAACTATATTTATAGATAAGTTTCAACCAAAGCCTACCGATGAATTAGTGTCTTCGTTGATTAAATTGCTAAAAGAGTTGGAAGACCTATACCAAAATGACTCATTAGATGTAGAGTTTGCTGCTAACCAAGATGGGCAACTTATTTTGTTGCAGGTGAGACCCCTAGTGTTGGAACAGAAACAGTCATTTAGCCTAGAGCGCCAAAATCAAGTTCTCACAGAGATCCAGAATAAGTTTTGTGATTTTAACCAGAGCCACCCTCATCTTTTTGGAAAAAAGACTGTTTTTGGCGTGATGCCTGATTGGAATCCTGGAGAAATATTGGGTTAGCGACCTAGACCGTTGGCAGGCCAGCATAGTTAAGGCTATTTGTGGTAATGTTCTAGATAAGGCGGCTTAGTTAGGTTTAACAAATATTAGAATTGA
>CAJQSN010000102.1 GCA_905614355.1 uncultured Rhodospirillales bacterium
GGTGTAATTGGCTTCACCCAACTGAAGAAATTAACCTAAAATTGCTGAATGAGAAATTCGAATCGTCTGATTCACCTGCTTACTACGGTATCATCAACGCTCCTACGGATCTGTAACCTGAAAGGCTTGCCGAAGGTGAATATTGCTCGAAACAAGTTCTTGTGGTTGCTATATGGTTACTAGTGAACTTTATAGACCCAGCCCTACCCTTCTAACCCATTGAAAAGATTGGTGACCCCGACAAGAGTTAGGTGCCTCTTTAGAACTCCATTGATACACGAGTATCCAATTGAATCAACAACATAGGAATCCCTGAGTCCATTGTAAAGAGGCATAAATGTACTACCGTTTGTACTACCCTCTCTTTGGTCTTCTTAAGTCCACATTGGCCCTTCTCAATCCCTCTCTAAATACCCTCTGTGAGTCATTTTAAGAGTCATACAGAGCCACTTAAAACAAGGGCTCATTAAGGATTCTAGAGTGTCTAAAGACTCCCAGTGGTCGTTAAATGGATTCACAGAGTCATTGTGTGGGTGTTTCTTGAGTGGTCCTATGGGGGACCACAATAGAGGAGATATGAATATTTTTATTTAGGGTCATTTGTATTTCTGAAGGGGTCTTGAAGGTGGATCATAGAGACTTACTTATGTACTTTGAATGAGGGGAATGGATTAGAGGTACATATAAGGTATAACTAATTGATATATAATAGTTATATCTATAGTTCTTTAGTATAGGCCCGTAGCGGCCGTGGCCTTAGGACTACTCTATAGACGCCAGAGCTTATATGTCCTTACCTAAGATCTCCATTTAAGAGTTATACATTCAGTCCTTACTCATAATGATATACTTAATGGTAACTACGGTGGAACATACTGAATTAATCCCATCCACTTAAGCCCCAGACTTGTTTCCATTCAGCATTCCTCTGGTGATATCCAGAACTGGTCTCTTGGTCCTCAACATAGTCATCAAAGGAATAGTCCCTTAAAGTATAGAATTTACCCACTCCATCCAGAAGGGACGGTTTAGCAGCTATGGTAGGATCACCTTTGATTATATCTCTGAATGATACTTCCATCACCTTTGACAACACATCTTTAAATATAGCTCTGACGATGAATGAATCATGAAGAGGTAGTACTGGTATGTCTTCCTCATCCAGCATCTTAAGCATGACCCTTTCAGCTATATCCGAGTCCAACCTTTGTAACCACGACCATGCCTGAGTGAAGAAGTGGTGCTGAATTGGTTGATGTTTAACTAGGATAGAATTGATTAGATCGTCATACGACCTACCCGTTAGCCCGTGGATCATTTTTTTTTATTTTAATGGCATCCCGCACGATACCAGAAGAGCTAACTTTTTGACTCATTAATATTGTTTCATCATCAGCGATAATTCCGAGATCTATCTCTTTATCCGGTAGAATTAAGATGACGCGTGCTCCAATATAAATAAAAACTGAACCTTTTTCATTTTCTAAATCCGTGGCCCATCTTTTAAAATTCATAAAATAGGGCGCATCTCGCCATATACTTGGCATATTTGGATCAACATGTACTGTTATTGCACCATTTTCCCGAACGACAACCATTTTTGATTTATTTGGCTTCCACTCCTCCGGGAAATCTGGATCGAGAATATACACGCAATTAAATTCGCGACAAACCTTAGGGCGCTGATCGTAAATTTTACACCCTTTTCCTATATCACAATGTTCGCACCAATCCCCCCGCGGTTTCTTGAGTTCAGGTATGCCCAAAACTTTGCAACACATTGTACATGTGCCGCAATCACGAGCATGTTTGTTAACATTATCATTATTCATTACTGACGTTAACATCATGGATTAAATTTTGGAAGGCTACGCTAGATTTAATCCTAATTAAAGAGGTACTTGTCAGGGGAAAACCTGCTTTGACTGTGACTGACTATTATCTTCCATATTTGGCATGAAAAATCATACCCCTTCCCGTTATTTCAAGACATCACCCGATATTATCCGCCTTTTTGCTTCAGACATCAGTGGAGCGGATGATTGACCCCTAGCTTCATAAGCTTGCTCATGCAGAAACCTCCGCAATGGGCTATGGTTTCTTCTCCAACGAAGCGTCAACCACTCTTCATCTAGCTGAGACGCTAGTAAAGTTGATTTAGCTTTAGCTGCTTTGGTGACTTTGTTCGAAGAGATAACGTTATTTTTGATGACCGATAACAATCTTCCAGATCTTTTGGAACACGACGTGAGAAATAATAAATATCCCTTTTTTGATAACTATAAGGGACTAAATTGACCTTCCACATGTACTACCTCCATACAGGCGTAAATTAAAACTGTATGGATACCAATGTGTTACAGGTGAAGTTCATGTGAAATGGTGACCCCGACAGGACTCGAACCTGTGACATTCGGTTTAGAAAACCGATGCTCTATCCAGCTGAGCTACGGGGCCGCTTTATCTCTAACTACTTTACTTTATCGGAGCGAAAGTTATCAGCATATGCCTTAGGCAAATGCTTACGAATTCTTGGCACATTTAAATTATATGAAATTTTATTATTTGTTGCATATCTAACCGCTTCTTCTTTACTTTTAAATTTAAGTTTAATTTGACTTCGCATATCACCAGAGACGGTCCAACCCGTTAAATTATCGATTTGTTTTGCCGCCTCGGGTTCAAATTCCATTACCCATAATCGTGTATTTGCCTGACCTGATTGCATTGCGGTTTTCGTGGGCTGATAAATACGAGCTTCCATTTTTGGTTCCTTTAAAAAGGTTCTTTATTCGAAAATCTTTAACTAACCTTAATTAAACAGGCTAACTATACTAAATTAGCATTGCACCCATATACGGCGCCACACAGAATTTAAAATACGTCCTAACGAGACATGCATCATTCAAAATCAACAAAAAATCGCATCACTCCAAGTTATAAACCATGAATTATCATTAAAACTCCAGAAATCCAACGATTTATTTTACTAAAAAAAATTACTAGTTAATCTGAGCAACACACTATTCTAAATTTTTAGAGCCACCAATAATTTAAACCAAACGAAGCCTATTTGTAATGAGGTTCAACCATATAGGCTACAAGCACGTAATAAATACGTGGCTATTATAACAGAAAACTACAATACCAATACTTCAGTAATTAATCATCATCTTAGAAGCTCAAAACACCCTAAGTTAAACTTTTAAATATTTTGACATTACTGCTGATTTCAAATCATTCTCAGTAAGGCTATCCAGTTCCCCATTAAAGAGCTTTGTTATTAGGATAGACATTACTAGTGTAAGTTCATAGCTGGAACCTTTCATACCAAAGTCCTTCATAGCATAACTCATAGCAGCTTGGGCAGAATTATAAATTAATTTTGGTATAATTAAAAATTTTCCACGTACATCCCCTCCTTCAATCGCCTTTTGCATCTTTGCGGGATTTTCGAGAAGACTTTTACAATAATCTTCTTCCTCAGAAAAACTACCCCGACACTGTATTGGGCGAACCGAATGTATCGTGCAAATCTGATCCTCAAGGAACAAGCAAGGGATATTGTATAATAAAATGCTCGGCTTAATATTTAATTTTTTTTAATCTTATCTGCTTTATCTTTAGACCGTTTCATTAGTGTTTTAACTTGTGCAGGATTTAATTTTTGTTCTAAATAACTCACGACATTAAGCACCTCTGGCCATGTAACCGAAACGCTTTGATGGCAACACCAAGAGCACCCTTTCCGACAATCCGAGTCGG
>CAJQSN010000103.1 GCA_905614355.1 uncultured Rhodospirillales bacterium
TCAGACCAATAGGTAAGTATTTGGTTCCAGATTTTACGACTATCCATAGCTATTTTTTGCGATGGAAAACCATCATAGGCCATAGACGCTTTGATAGCTTTTGGATCTAATCGGGCTGCTATGGATGGCATATTTCGTGTAATAGCATCTATGAACTCTTGAATTGAATTATAACTATCGTCATCTGATTGCCCGTTAAATTTCCAATTTTTACTGGACGGAAAATATATAACTTCCATTTTAATGCGGTGAGTGCCGAGCTTAGCCTGATAACGAGTAATTACTTTCCTAGTGCTGATATCAAATGATGTAGAAAAACCATTAATACTAGGGCTGTCATATGCGATAAGCTGTAGATTGCATTTTAACAAGTTTTTAGCAGCATAACTCACTCCTGTACTACCTATCAGCACAGCCAGCATGAGGCTTAATGTTGTGAGTAATTTCTTCATCTTGATATCTTGTCATATAAATATTGGAATTGGAACTATCCAGTATTTGACGAGGGAACTCGTCAGGATGTGGTGTGGTCTGCGCTGGTGTTACGTACTAGCATCTACTCTTAATGATACACAGCACATGACGCTTATTCATTTCCATCAGTGACAGTTAGAGTACTAACTTCACCGTCATAAACTTCGTAGTCTATTTTATTAGGATTGCAGCATACGACACAGTCATATATCTCAGAATTATGACCACTAAATGTTTTGGCAATTCCTAGATCAACTTCAAATGTTTCAAAGCAGAAGTGGCAAGTTATTGTTTGCTCGTTACTATCTATGACTCAACACCCTTTGTATTTCTTACGGACACATTCACGAGCAAGTTTCTGTGCGGTTTCTATTTGGGATGTGGTCATCCCTTTAGCAACGATGTCTCGCCCCTTTCCTCCACCTTTATTACCATTTGATGAGGCAATATTGTACCACATATGAGCATAGACATTATCCTTTGTTACACCTTTTCCTGTACCGTACATCACACCCAGATTGATCTGGGCATCGGCAAACCCCTGTTCGGCAGCAAGTCTCCACCACTTCACCGCAGTCTTATAATCCTGTAGAACACCTTTTCCTTGGAAGTACATTACACCCAAATGGTACTGGGCAAAGACTTCCCCCTGTTCGGCAGCAAGTGTGTACCACTTCACCGCAGTCTTATAATCCTGTAGAACACCCTGTCCATTCTTGTACATAGAACCCAGAGTTGACTGGGCAAAGGCATCCCCCTGTTCGGCAAGTGGTTTCCATTCACGTAGAGCAGTTGCGAAGTCACCACTTTGGGCAGCAGCTACTCCCTTTTGGAAATCAGCACTCCAAACAACATTAGAGGTGAGACAGAATAAGATAGTTAGGATAGTGAGGGTTATTTTTCTCATTGTTTAATCACTAATCTTCTTTCCGTTTTTGAAAGTTCCTGTAAAAAAATTATCTACAGTTCCATCTCTGTTGTATCGCACCTGAGCACCATCGAACTCACCGTTCTTGTAGTTACCTTTGACTCTCAACTGACCATTACTGTGGTAACCAAGCCAAGCACCTTCTCTCTTACCGTTCTTTAATGAACCTTTTTGCTCTCCAGTCACTTTTCCAGTGAATGGAACCTGACTGAACTTCTTGTAAAAAATACCGTCACGTTCAACCAAGTCATCAATAGTCTCACTCAACACCACATTAGGTGAGAGGAATATCAAACAGGTTAGGAGTGTGAGTGTTAGTTTTTTCATTATCTTAATATGTAATGTAACGGAATTAATTACAATTTCTTATAAGTTTTTATAGACCAAATAAGTATTGCGGTGATTATGAAACCAAATATAAACTCCACGATGTTACTATCTATTCCACCTGTTCTGTTAATCGTGCCAGAAAAGTTCCAATCGTCCCATTTGTTTAATGAAAAAATATCACGTTGTATCAAGTAATGACTACGGCCCATAACACCAATAAGTCCTGTTAATACGACAAACCCTATCCCACCAAGACCACACCATATTATTTCTATTTGAAACTTTTTATCTTTAAGTTTTTTTATAAGTCGGTTCATCGTTATAACAACTCCAATATATGTATTAGTTTAAGGGTAATAAGACTTTTTCATAGAGACTTTGGAGAGAGTATTTCAATGTCACTCATTATTCTCTATCTCCATATCATCGGGTGTAATTTTGTCTGACAACCATGCAGAAACCAATGCCATAACTGTTCCAAAGAGTATAAATCCAGCCGCAAGGGGAAGTTCAAAAATCCATTCAATAATTTTGTGAACACCCTTAAACGTATAAACAAAATATTGGGGAGTTGATAAAATGTCATTAATTGCTATTGAAATTAATTTACCTTCAAGTAACCAATAACCACCTTGATATATTAAAACTCCCAAACCACCCAACCAACCAATGATTCCTGAAAAGATGGCAACAACACTTAAAAGACTACCAAACGTAGACTGTACTTTTCCCGTAAGATTATAAAACCAATCACTCATTTTTTGATTCTTTTGGTTTGACGTGTTGCCAAGGAAACCAGATCCATCTGTGCTTAATGATCCATAGTGCAATGATATAAACAAAAAATAATACGAAACCATAGCCAAGAAAGGTCTCGTAGAGACGAGTATATAGCCATGTTTGGGTTCCTAATAAATAATGTGTTACATCAATCACTGCTACTATTGGGTAGAATAAAAACCAAAGAAATAAAAACCAATGCACCACCATCAATAATCTATTTAACATATTAATTCCCCTTGACTGTGTTTAGTTTTCTAGGATCTCCAAATCTTTTATTGTTTTCCTTATCTAGTAATCTTAAGTGGCGCAGATTAATACATGATCTCAGACCACAAGCATGATCAATCTCAGCTAACTTTAGCTCATTGGTAGTCTTATTCAAATAACTACTGGGATGGGAAGTATCCAGTAGGTTTAATATTTTAAACAATCATAGCAGATATCGACCACAGAACACCTATAGGAGGCTCAAAATGCTCGCTACAGAGCAAGTAGCACTGTAATCTATACACACACAAGGATACCATACGCTATACCTATGCTTAGAGGTTAATTATGAAGGGTATAGATAATAGGGAATAAGAAGTATAAAAAACCAAGGTATGTAAAGGATTAAGATAAAAGAAGATTAAAGATAATAAAGAAGATAAGAAGAAGGAAGTACATTACTCAGGTGGATTTATATATTATTCATACATATCTCTAACAGTCTCACTATTCCAATCATCTAGCTCCTCGTCTGACATATCTTCAATCGTTCTCATCCATACGGGGGTACAATGTTTCCACTGTGTATATAAATCCATGTTCACCATAGCTTCTAGCCCATCATATCTTGCATTAACTTCAGGGTTATCTACTTCACGATGAGTTCCAGACCATACATTTTCAGGTTCTTTTACCCAATCTTGGAACTTCTTGAGGCTCAATTTATAACGCTCAGTAGGCGCACCTAATGGTGCGGTAGGCTTAGAAGATACTACTTCAGTATTCCACTTGCTCCATCTACTAGAAACTTCACTCCAGCTTTGCGTGCCTCTCATCCAGTCTCCCACCTGCTTGAGTTTAGTTCGACCTGCGCCATATCCAGCTACTGGATTAACATATTCAATAGGTTCAGCTAACTCTTCCCTTCTTTGATGGTCATTCACGTGGCTTGTGAGGTGCATTAGATACTTACTTTTCCTAGGCTTAGTGTTCGGTTCAGCTTGCAGTCTAGCCATTTCTTCCATCCAAGCAGACTGCATTGCATTTACTAGAGTTTCTCCCCACCTTTTCTCCACGATGTAGCTATCGTGTACGGTTAAGATTGGTACTTTCAGAGCCGTGAAGTGTTCGATTAGATTGGATGTTATATTACTTTCAATTCTCATGAGCCTAGGAGATACACCAGATAGAAAATGGTGCGCTATTGGCTGATGCTTTTGCTTTATATTGAGCCATATTGAAGCTAAGAAGCTATCGCTGATTGTCTCTAAGATGTATGCTGGTGGTCGTTTAATGGGGCTGTCAGGGTTCTTATCTTCTGCTGTAATAGCTTTAACTGTCGCACCGAAAAGACCCTTCTCATCTTCAGCATTCAAACCAACCAAGGTTAATCTTTTAATCAAGAATCTTTTGAAGTCTGCTAAGTGTTGGCGAGTGTAGTTACCTAGTTGATAGTGAGGGACATCATCTAATTCTGGTACATTAAGATCATAAAGATCACGGCCATCTGCTATATCAAAGAAGTTCAGACCTTCCATCTGGTATAGGATAGCTGGGTGTGTACTGTTATAATCAATCTCTACAGTTGGATTACCATTTATGTAGATATGTTGACGGTAAAATGAAGGGCAGCTTTCCCACCAACCACCTTGTATTCTCCCTCCCTTTTCAAATGTACTATCGCTGAAGCCTCTGTACATGAAACACTGTTGATTTATAAACCGTTTGTTCTCCTGATCCCATTCATCGAAGCTGGATACGTAGTCTTTTTCTGCGCTTGCTATGTCAATGTGGGTGGTACGTAGAAGCTCATTGTAGCAAGTCATGACCAATCTCATCGACCTTATTGCTGGTGTGTCGGAGTAATCTATTTTTACATTCTTATATTTCTTTTTTGCCTTCGGTGTTTTAACTTTTTTATTTAAGACAATAGTTTCTCTATCTATGTCATATGATCTGATGTCTAGGATATTGAACTTTGCTTTATCTAATAGTGAGATCAATTTATCGGAAGGCCATATCCTACTTTGATAACTAGGTCCGACTTTAAACCCTTCCCTTGCTGGCATCCCTTCCTTGTGATGTAGAAATCCCAGCTTAATCAATGTTCGCAGTACATCTAGAGTGGTCTGAGTGATGTGGATCTTATTGTACCTGCTGCCTAGAATGTAATCATTGTTGTTGAAGCTGACTTGGATCAATAAATCTGGATCCTGTAAACGGGCATGGTATAGGTCTACTAATATTTTTTGGAGGTGTCTTTTAACTGAGCTACTGGAGTTCTTAGTTAATGGTCGGATATATTCGTCATAGATCTTATCTCTTAAGTGCCATATATCCTGATGATAACAGGCTTTATGGACATCAATCGGTCTGCTGTATAAAAGTTCTTCTTTAGATTTAATCGAACTAACCATTATAAAAGATACCTTACCCACATTACTCAGGTGTTTATAGTAAAAAAGGAGGTAGAAATAAAATGGTCATAAAATTTCTACCTCAAGGTTCACAGGGTTACTTAAGCAAATGATTGAGCCTTCTGTTTAAGGTAATAATCATTGAAGCAGTTATCTATCAGACATGGGAACATACGTCTGAGCTTAGTGATGATGCTATCAGTTGTGATTTTCATAGGCTTAGTATCAGGTACAGCAGTCAGCTTACCTTCTCTAATCCACCTATAAATGTAGCTCTCTGTGCAATTAAATAACTCCATCGCATCAGCTAACTTTAGACCGGATCTATCCCAGTTATTCATAGACTGACCCCACTAACTTATTACCATCAGTTTCTTTTACGGCAGCAGTTTCATAGAGTGAGGCTACGACTTTATTGCCATCTGCTTCTTTTCCTTTGCAGATATTATCGTAGAGTTTTTCTTTAGGATCAGGTCCATAGTTTAGTTCTAATTGTTTTTTCATGGTATTAGTCTCCTTCTGGTTTTGGATAAGTAAATAAGCAGTAGGCCGTTTCTTGCTCTTCGACAGACATTGAGCAGAACCAGTTCTCAAGTTCAGTTTGTTTGAACAGCACCACACGCCCAGCAATATCATCACCATGTGGTTGGTATTCTTCTTCTTCAGGTTCTTCTTCTTCAACAGTTACAGGAATTGGCATAGGGTTGCTCCAATCGTTAAGGGTTATGTTAAGGAGCTTCGTTGTTTAAGTGGCTACAGAAAGCGGGCTGCTTATAGCTCTGTATTAATTACAGGCGTACTCTATTATAACACATGCACTAGTGTACCTACAAATTAAACTTTATGTGCTAAGATAGATCAATCATCATAGAATGAGGAGAAAGAATAGAGAACAGCCGTATAATCTACACATGTATGTGTCTATGATAAGGTAAATAAGAAGATAAGAAATAAGAATAATGAATGTAAGAAGTACAGATATCAAAGGGTAGTACATTACTAAGGTGAATTTAACAAAGAAGAACTAAAATGTCAGATAGAAAAATTACACATGAAGTTAAACTACAGAAATCAGTTATTATTATTCTAGCTGTGTTAGCTGTTGGAGTTATGGCTAATGCTTTTGCACCTGCATTTAATGTTAAGGATGCTTTAGCGCAGGGTGCTGGTGAGTATAAAGTAAAACTTATACATGTTGCGTGTAATTCATATCAAATTAGAAATTGTGGATTCCAGTAAAAACGAGGCAGACCCATATTAATGAAGGAGAATAGATATGAAGATGAATACACCAACAGCTATATTTCTAGGACTAGCTTTAATCGCAGCGGCTATATTTTTTAGAACAGAAATAATATCAGAAGCTCACGCAAGTAGCGACTGTGCAACTTCGTCTCAGCTCAAGAAGGCACGAAATCACATAGTCGACTGGATAGGAGCACATTCAGAAGCGATTAGAAATAACATCGCAGGTGCGCACCCTAATTACCCAGATAAATAGATTCTCCCCTCGTATTAGTTAATGGGTATTTAGACCCTTAGATTTGGGTAAATATCTCCCACCTGATACTTATATATAAGTACAGATTTGTAAATCTTGGGGTACATACCCTGTAATCGCTGCGATCAGTTGTATTCTGAGGGCTATGGATACCTTTATTTTAATAAAGTATCAGTAGAATTGTATCAGTATTGTATCAGTAGTTTAAAATAAAAGAACCCCCGATTAAGGGGGCTATCTAAACTATTGATTTTAAACGATAAATGGTGCCGCTAGATAGAATCGAACTATCGGCCTCATCATTACCAATGATGCGCTCTACCCCTGAGCTATAGCGGCTTATTTACCGAAAGAAAATTGTCTATACCTCAAAAACAAATCGAGCAAGCTTGTTTTTGTCGTTATAGCTCACGAACCTTGACGAAAGGGTGCGTAATAGGCGACAAACTCTCTATGAAGAATAATTTAAAGCAGACAAGCAAACTTACAAATATTACTGCGGAGCAGGAAATAATAATTAAAGAACGTAAAAAACGACTTGGCGCGGCTTTGCGTGAGAACCTAAAACGTAGGAAAATAACTAAAAAGTAGACTTGGGATTTCTAAAGTAATCCAAACCTAGCTATTATAGTTTGCTCACTCTGCACGGTTGATTTATTAACGGGACTTATGGATAGAATTCGCATATCGGGTGGAAAATCGCTAAATGGTACAATCAAGATTGGTGGTGCAAAGAATGCTGCCTTGCCTTTGATGGCGGCATCGTTATTAACTTCAGAGACCCTGTGTCTTTCAAATCTGCCGCATCTAGCCGATATCACGACGATGGTACATTTATTATCTGAACTTGGTGTCGAGGTTAGCATGAATGGCGATGCGCCGGATGGTGGACATATAGGACGCGTTTTTGGATTAAACGGCTACGAGCCAAAAAATAAAACGGCGCCCTATGATTTAGTACGTCGAATGCGGGCTTCCATTTTGGTCTTAGGACCACTACTAGCGCGTTGGGGTGAGGCGAAAGTATCGTTGCCAGGTGGTTGCGCTATCGGCACACGGCCTGTTGACCTCCATCTTAAAGGCTTTGAGGCGCTTGGAGCAAAGATAGAACTTAAAGAGGGGTATATTAGTGCGTTTGCGCCAGATGGTCTCAAAGGAGCTAATGTTTTGTTTCCATCTGTTTCCGTAGGAGCGACTGAAAATATTCTCATGGCAGCAACCTTGGCTGATGGTAAAACAACTATATCAAACGCAGCGAGAGAACCAGAAATTGCTGACCTGGCTTATTGTTTGCGAAAAATGGGTGCGGAGATAGAGGGTATTGGTAGTGATACACTCAGGGTTATAGGTAAACCAGAATTACATGCCGCAGATTACCAAGTGATCCCTGATAGGATTGAAACAGCAACCTACGCTGTCGCCGCCGCAATTACTGGCGGGGATATTTTGTTGAAGGGTACCCGTCTTGAACTAATAGAATCTGTGGCTGATGTTTTAATGGGTGCCGGAGTAAATGTGAGTGAAGTTGAAGACGGTATACGGGTTACTAACCCTTCTGGACGTGTAAAGGGGATCGATGTGATGACTGAACCATATCCCGGATTCCCAACTGACATGCAGGCGCAGATGATGGCTCTTTTGGCTGTCTCCGAAGGTGCTTCGATGATAACCGAAACAATTTTTGAGAATAGATTTATGCATGTGCCCGAACTCTGTCGTATGGGAGCAGATATTAACGTGCATGGTTCATCGGCAATAGTGAGGGGTGTCGATAAACTCTCTGGCGCAGAACTCATGGCTACTGATTTACGGGCATCTATCTCTCTTGTTCTTGCGGCCTTGGCAGCAGAAGGTGAGACTATTATTAATCGTGTCTATCATTTAGATCGTGGTTACGAGCGTGTTGAGGAAAAACTCGCAGCTTGTGGAGCAGTGATCGAACGGGTTGAAGAATGAGTATTCAAATGTCTTTGATAAAGATATACCGATGCCTAGTTTAATAAAAAATTAGTAGTAATCCTATAGAAAATCCTTTATTAATGCGCCGCTTTATGGAGTTAAGTTAGTGTTATCTAATGATAATCTTGTTCTTGCGTTACCAAAAGGCCGTATTCTTGAAGAGATAATGCCTCTGATTGTACGCGCAGGTATAGAGCCTGAAGCAGCATTTAATGATACTTCATCGCGTAGATTGCGCTTTTCCACAAATCATGCAAACCTGGATATTGTCCGGGTTAGAAGTTTTGACGTAGCTACCTTCATAATTTTTGGGGCAGCGCATTTTGGTATTGCAGGTCAAGATGTGTTAATGGAATTCGATAGTTCTCAAATTTATGCTCCAGTCGATCTTGGGGTTGGGAGTTGCCGTATGATAGTTGCGGAGCCGGTTGAAATGGCGCCAGATGATAATCCACAGCGCTGGAGCCACATACGTATTGCCACAAAATATCCAGAAATTACAAGGCGCCACTTTGCCTCGCGTGGTGTTCAAGCTGAGTGTATAAAACTCAACGGTGCTATGGAAATAGCACCGTCGATGGGCCTTTGTTCTAGGATTGTTGATTTGGTGTCTACGGGTTCAACTTTGAAGGCTAATGGGTTGGTTGAGGTTGAGGAAATTTCACAAATTACATCGAGATTAGCCGTTAATCGTACTGCGCTTAAAACACGTCCTAACGAAATTAATTACTGGGTTCAAACTTTCCGTGAGGCAGTCGATGCCGTTAAGGCTTAGGTCATCAAACAAGAATTTTGCGGAAGAGTTTAGTAAATTCTTACAGGTTAAACGCGAAGTTCAGGTTGATGTCGAAGCAGTCGTTGCGGATATCCTCAAAGATGTGCGCATCAGTGGTGATAAAGCTTTATTCAAATACACCTCTCGCTTTGATGGATTTCAATTGACGGCTGACAACATCCGTATTTCTTTGCAAGAAGCTAAAACGGCCTTTACAAAATGTGATAAAAAACAAGTAGATGCTTTATTGCTGGCTGCAAAACGTATTCATGCGTTTCATATAAAACAACTGCCAAAAGATTTAGCTTATGAAGATGATGATGGTGTGCAGTTAGGACTCAAATGGAACCCAATTGACGCGGTTGGGATTTATGTTCCAGGTGGATTAGCTTCTTACCCATCATCGGTATTAATGAATTCTATACCTGCTAAGGTTGCTGGTGTTAAACGGCTGGTAATGGCCGTGCCAGCTCCAGATGGTATCGTTAACCCGCTAGTTCTAGCGGCGGCAAGTATTGCGGGTGTCGACGAAATTTATAAGGTTGGTGGTGCTCAAGCCATTGGAGCACTCGCCTACGGTTGTAAGAGCATTCAGCCGGTTGATAAGATTGTTGGACCAGGTAACTCTTACGTTGCGACGGCTAAGCGACAAGTATTTGGGATAGTAGGCATTGACATGATTGCCGGGCCTTCAGAAATTCTAATTGTTGCGGACAATAAAAATAATCCGAGTTGGATTGCAGCTGATTTACTAGCCCAAGCTGAGCACGATGAGACAGCCCAAGCTATTCTTATTACCGACGATGAAAATTTTGCCAGCCAAGTTTGTGGGGCTATTGACGCCCAATTGTTGGATCTCTCGCGCAAAGAAATTGCGAGTGAGAGTTGGAAAAAATTTGGCGCAATTATAATTGTCGAGGCTATGGAAGAGACTATAGGTTTGATTAATAGCCTAGCGCCTGAACATTTAGAAATAGCAATTGAGGAACCCAATGCCCTGGCAGCTAATATTCTAAATGCAGGCGCGATATTTATAGGTCGCTATACACCTGAAGCTCTTGGTGATTATGTAGGTGGACCAAATCATGTTTTACCAACTGGTCGCTCCGCACGCTTTTCTTCTGGCCTTGGTGTTCTTGATTTCTTAAAAAGAACAACTCTTTTAGAGGTTTCGGCACAATCGATTAAGTCTATTGGTCCAGCCGCGGTTACTTTGGCTAAAGCTGAGGGCCTGGAGGCGCACGCTCTTTCTGTCAGCTTGCGTTTGTCAGAAATGGGTAGCGAGTAAATGCCATGGATGAACGCCACCGCATAGTAAATATTTTTTTAGATGATAAAACCTTAGGGCGCCGTAATCCTGAAATCGAACATGACCGTGCTGTTGCTATTTTTGACCTTCTTGAAGCTAATTATTTTGCACCAGTTAATGGCGAACTCGGGCCATTTATTTTGCACCTTAGTATCAATGAAAATCGTTTAGGTCTATTAGTCTGTGATGAGGCAGATAACAAAATGTTTAATTTTGATTTATCTTTGTCGTCTTTTCGTTCTGTTATCAAAGATTATTTTTTAATATGCGAGAGTTATTACAGTGCTATCAAAGTTGCCAGTTCGTCAAAGATACAGGCTATTGATATGGCCAGGCGTGGTCTCCATAACGATGGCTCTCAAATTTTAGTTGAGCGATTAAAAAAATTTATTGAAGTTGACTTTGATACCGGTCGCCAACTTTTTACCTTACTTTGTGTTTTACATTCCAGGTGATCGAAAATGAATGTTTTACCTTCCTCTGTATTATTTGCTTGCACTATGAATTCAGTTCGCTCAGCCATGGCAGAAGGTATTTTAAAAAAATTCTGTGGCGAGAGCATTTATGTTGACTCTGTGGGAAAAAAAGCTGGAGAGAAAAATGGCTATATGATCCAAGTTATGGCAGAAATGGGAGTTGATCTTTCCAATCACCAGTCAAAGACCTTTGTGTCCCTTAATGACACATCATTTGACATGATAATTTCCTTGTCACCTGAGGCGCAGCATGCCGCTGTAGAGCTTACAAGGTGGATGTCTTGTGAATTAATTTATTGGCCTACTTTTGACCCCGATGTGATACGAGGAAAGCGAGAAACAAGGTTAGCCGGATTTCGTCAAATTAGAGACGACTTGATTGATAAGATTACAACTAAGTTTTTATCAGAAACAGTTTAAAAATATAAATATTAGACTTAAGAGGCTTTTTTTTGCTAAAAAATACCTTACGGTGAGGAAATGTCTTGACCAAAAGGGCCAATAAGACCTATTTCATTAAGCCTTATAAACAAATGGTGTAAAATGGCAAAAGAAGAGTTACTTGAATTTGAAGGTACAGTGATGGAACTACTCCCTAATGCGATGTTTCGCGTTACGCTGGATAATGAACACGAAATTCTCGCCCACACGGCAGGAAAAATGAGGAAACATAGGATCCGTGTTTTAGCTGGTGATAGGGTGAATGTTGAGATGACACCTTATGATTTAACTAAAGGCCGTATTACGTTTAGATTTAAATAATAGTTTAAACTCAGCTCCTGTCCTGGCAAAGGACCACTCCGATGCTAGAAAAGTATTTACCCGATTTAGTATTAGCATCATCATCGCCTCGTCGTGTTGATTTGTTAAATCAGATAGGTGTTGTTCCAGATCGCATAGTTTCAGCTAATATTGATGAAACGCCTTTAGGCGCTGAGTTGCCTCGACAGTTGGTGGCGCGATTATCTACCAGTAAAGCAATTTCAGTTTCTAAGAAAAATCTTGGTTCTTTTGTTTTGGGGGCTGATACTATTGTAGCCTGTGGGCGGAGAATATTACCTAAAGCAGAAACGCTAGAACAAGCTCGTATTTTTCTAGAGCTCTTATCAGGCCGCCGCCACAGGGTTATTAGTGGCCTGGCGATAGTATCGCCAGAAGGCAAGGTTTATAAGCGTATTGTTGAGACTCATGTGACATTTAAACGCCTCTCGCTAGAAGATCTAGATTTATATCTGGCATCCGGTGAATGGCAGGACAAAGCAGGAGCCTATGCTATACAGGGTCTAGCAGCCAAATTTATTAGAGCCATCAATGGTTCTTATAGTAATGTTGTTGGTTTGCCGTTGTTTGAAACATCACAGTTACTTGAAGGCATAGGTTTTAGCCGATGAATGCAACTTCCCTTTTGGAAGTATTTATCAATAGTGTGCCTGGTGAAACGCGATTAGCCTTTACTGAAAATGGTAGGTTAAAAAACTTAGTCATAACTTTTGATGGTAACGGATCTCTGATCGGCAATATTTATCTAGGGAGAGTAGAAAAGATAGTCGCTGGAATGAATGCTGCATTTATAGATATTGGCCGAGGTGTGTCTGGATTCCTGTCTGCTAATGATGGGCAATTATTTAACCCAAACAAAGAAAAACCGAAATTAATAAAAATACTTTTTAAAGAAGGTGATACTGTTTTAGTACAAGTAACCCGTGACGAGTCTAATGGCAAAGGTGTAAAACTTACGACACGTATTGATTTGGTGGGGCGGGCAATCGTAGCTGTATTGGGCCGAGAGGGGGTGTCATTTTCTAAAAATTTTATAAATACAGTCGATCGTAAACGTGTAAAATTAGCTTTAGATGAACTTGAAACTTCTATTGTTGGTTTGATTGTTCGCACAAACGGTCAGTTTGTTTCAACACAAAACCTGCAAAATGAAGCTAAAAATTTGTTAGATCAGACCTCTGAAATTGTAGCACAACAAACAAAACGGAAACCTCCAGTTTGTTTATACAAACAAGCAGATCAGATTTTAAAATTTCTAAGAGACTTTGGGAACTCTGATTGGCAAAGGATCGTCATTGATGAACGTGGGACATTGCTGAAAATTTCAGAATATATCAAGGATTATGTGCCAGAGTTAAGAGAAATAATTGAGTTTGCAGATGACCCTAATGCATTATTTGAAATCTATGATTTAGACCAACAAATTGAAGATCTGTTACAACCGGCGATATTTTTACCTTCAGGCGGCAAGTTAATTATAGAAGAAACGGAAGCTTTAGTTTCGGTTGATGTTGATAGCGGGAGCCACAACCGTGATAGGAGTGTAGAGGCCTTTGCTCGTGCTGTTAATGAAGAAGCTGCAATAGAATTAGCTCGGCAATTAGTTCTAAGAAATTTAGCGGGACAAATCGTAGTAGATTTTTTACCCATGAAACAAAAAAAAAATCGAGAATATATTCAAAGCATATTATCTGATCTATTGGGACTAGGTAGTAATTGTAATGTTTACGGGTTTTCCAGGTTGGGGTTGCTCGAAATGACCCGGCAACGGGTAGGAGAAAGTTTGGCATCTAGGTTTAGTGTTAAAAAAGGGCATGTTAAGACCGTTAGAGCAATTGCGATAGATGCTATTCGAGCTATTTTACGGGAAATTGACCGTAATCCAGGTAAAATGATTACAGTCCGATGCAGTCATGCATTATATCTTTGTTTTAAGGGCGACATGAAGAAAATTTGGGTCGAACTCCTTAATCGCACAGGCCCAATTGTTATTTTAGAAGAATTTTCTGATTCACCACGCAATCAGTTTGAGCTGCAGACACTATACTAAAGAGGCATCAAGATGGCTTCCACCAAACAACAAGAAAATTCTAAGAAAAGGTGTCTTAATTGTGCAAAGCCATTGTTGCCTGAATTCCGTCCATTTTGCTCTCCTCGTTGTTCTCAGCTTGATCTGTCAAAGTGGTTGAACGAGGATTATCGTTTGCCAGTAGTTGAGGTTGACGATTTGGATGAGGAGGAGTTCGGAGATGAGGAGTATTAATAGCTAAATGTTCAATACTTTTTTAAACAATCATGGATCAGAAATAGATGTTTAAAGCCGCTGTGTTGGACGACTACCAAAATGTAGCATCACGCATGGCGAATTGGGATAAACTTAGGGATAAAATAAGGTTTGAGTTTTTTAGTGGGCACTTTATTGATGAAAGTGAGATTTCTGATCGGTTTACTAAATTTGATATTTTTAAATTAAGTCGCGAGCGCGCACCTTTTCTGAGCTCTCAGCTAAAGAGATTAAGTTAATGAAATCCTCTGCCTTCCTGATTAATACATCCCGCGGCCCACTCGCCGATGAGAAATCTCTTATAAGTTCTCTTTAGAGAAAAGAAATTGCCGGGGCTGGCTGGGATGTTTTCGATATTGAGCCGCTGCCTTTGAGCCATCCCTTGCGTTAGCTACAAAACACAGTTTTGACACCGCACCTTGGCTATGCAGTTGAGGAAAATTATAAGCAAGGTTTTGAACAAATGATTGAAAATATTGAAGCTTGACTAGATGGCATGCCCATTCGGGAAATATCAGCTTAATTCAGTTCTGGCGGGCTAATTGTTAGCCAGTTATTTACTAAAGAAAGCGGAGCATCAGTTTTAGATTGCAGGTCCTCTAGAGATAAGCCTCTGGCCAATTCTCGGACGATAAACTTCTTATTGATCACATCAATCACGGCTAGATCAGTGAAAATAGTTTTAACGACACCCTGCCCAGTGTGTGGGTATGTGCAGTTACGCATAAGTTTTGGATGCCCGTCTTTGGTTAAGTGATCCATCATTATATATATTTTTTTTGCGCCAATGGCTAAATCCATTGCGCCACCAACCCCAGGAGGCTTTGTCGTATCTAACGTCGCCCAATTTGCAAGGTCACCATTTTCAGCGACTTGGTAAGCTCCTAAAACACAAATATCAATATGCCCCCCCCGGATCATTGCGAAGGAATCTGTATGATTGAAATAGCTACCCCCTGGCAACAGTGTCACAGGTTTTTTGCCTGCATTAATAAGGTTACCATCTTCTTGGCCTGGCTCGGGTGCTGGACCCATCCCAAGGATGCCATTTTCGCTATGAAAAAAAATTTCCCGATCATCTGGGATATAGTTGGCAACCATTTCTGGACTGCCAATTCCAAGATTAACATAGCTTCCTTCTGGTATTTCTTGGGCAATGCGCCATGCTACTTGTTTTCTGTTGAGGCCGACTATTTTAGGTGTGGTTGCCATATAATTTATCCATTTCTTATCGTTCTGTTATTTATTGTGCACAAATATGTAATCTATAAAAATACCTGGTGTTATTATTAACTCTGGATCCATTTCGCCAACTTCAACTAACTCCTCCACCTGAACAATAGTAGTTGTCGCTGCCATCGCCATAATTGGGCTAAAGTTACGTGCCGATTTATCATAAATAATATTACCTAAGCGATCGGCTTTTTTTGCAAGAATGAGCGCTATGTCTCCTTTTAAAGGGTATTCTAGGACATGCTCAATTCCTTCTATAATTCTTGTCTCTTTACCCTCCCCTAGTTTTGTTCCTGCAGAAGTTGGGGTAAAAAAAGCGCCTATTCCGGCTCCTGCGGCTCGCATTCGTTCACTTAATGTGCCCTGGGGGACGACGTCAAGTAGGATTTTATTATTATTATAAAGGTTTTGGAATATTATTGATCCAGCGCTTATTGGGTAAGAACAAATTATTTTTGCTACTTTGCCTGATTTCATCAGTGCCGCTAAACCATAATTACCTTCACCAGCATTGTTAGAAACAATAGTAAGGTTTTTCACATCTGTTTTAGTCAGCGCCTCCAAAAGACTGATGGGTGCACCGGCATCACCGAATCCACCGCTAAGTATGACTGCACCGTCATCAATATAAGAAACGGCTGCAGTTATATTTTGAACTTCTTTATTGATCATGTGTTTTCATTAAAAGGCTAAATATCTTTCGGCAATCTAGAAAAGTTATCTACCACTTATCATTAGATTTAATAAATATATATTTATAACTACTCGCTTATTTTAGGTTTTTTCTCGTGTCCTTTTAAACTTCTGTGAGGTTTTAGCTAAAATAGCCGTTAAAATAATGAGAGATATACTCAAATAGCTTATTTCTATAATACCAAAACCAGCATCAAAAAATAGCCCGAATACCCATGGTGAAAAAGCACTAGCAAACACCATTATTGCTTTTACTAAAGATTTAATTGCGCCCAGATTTTTAGTTCCATACAATTCTGGCCAGATAGCCCCTGAAATCGTAAAGGTCGCGCCAAAGCAAACTCCGAGTAAAATTAAATAAATAAATCCAAAGAACTCAGCTTCAAAATAGTTAAGTACAATAAGTGCTAGTACTAAGGGGGACAAGATAAATGGAAGCAGGTTTACTGCGCGCCATTTATCTACAAGCGGGCCAAGTGCTAACGAGGTTAAAAACGAAGCGGTTGCTAACCCAATAAACCCGCTTGCAAAAACTGATATTGACCAGTTTTTAATCTCGACTATAGAAACCTGATGAAAAAGTAATCCTGTCAATAAGAATGTTGATGTGAGTAAAGCGGGCGTCATTAGATAAAACCGCCATTCAGTTAACATTCCTCTTACAGAATAGTGGATATCAGAAACGATTGAAGGTATTTTCTCGTCACGTGTAATAAGATAGTTGCTATGACGAATTTTTTGCCCTTTTAATAGCCATAATATCAAAGGTATTAAAATAATTGAGTAGATAACCGCCAGAATCAGCCAGCTATTATTCCAGCCATATAGTTTAATCAGTGTCACGCCAACCAAAGGATAAACAGCTAAACCTAAGGTACTTCCAAGCGTGATTATCCCGATTGCCGTACCCCGCTGTGTAGTAAAATATCTACCCATCGATGTTACAGCGGCATGGTTCATTAAACCCTGCCCCATTAAGCGTAATAAGTAAAAAGCTAAGGCGAGCATAAAGGCTGAGGTGACTGTTGAAGTTAAAAAACAAGCTAGAGTGCTACCGAGACAAATCAAAAACGCATACAAACGCAGATCCATTCTATCAATCAATCGGCCAAGCCAAATTATACTGCCCGCACTAAACAAAGTTGCGATCATATAAATAAAGCCAAAATCCCCCTCGCTTAGATTAAGGTCTCTCCTAAATTCTCCACCGAAAATGGAGATATAAAAAGTTTGGCCTGTACTTGAAAAAAAATTAAGACCGATACCAAAGCATAAGAACCTCCAATTTTCTCTGATAAAGTTGAAGTAATTCATTAAAACTATTGCCTAATAAAATGGGATCTTGCAGATTTCTAACTATGTTTGTTATATTATATTAGGTAATTCCAAATTTTACCTGTAAGAAATTTAATATTTTTTTTGCACCTTTGGTTACTAGTGATAGGGATGGGCGCATCCTAATTTTTTAGCAAATCATGTTTGGTGCGTAAAGTCTGGGTTCATAACCAAAATAATTTATTAGGGAATTGCTTGGTCTGCAAAAGTGTTTCTCTAAGATAAAATGATCTAACAGAGTTAGAATTGGAAAAAAATTGATAAATGCTGCAATAATCGGGCTCGGCTGGTGGGGAACACACATAGTTAACACGTTACAAGGTGAAAGTGAAAAAATTCGTTTTCTGTGGGCTGTTGATATCGTGCCTGATACAAAATTTGAATTTGCTCAAAGCAAGGGTATTAAGATAACTGCTGAATTTACTGATGTACTCAATGACCCCGCGGTCGAAGCTATTGTTTTGGCAACGCCACACAGTATGCATGAAGAACAAATAATTGCGGCTGCCAAAGCAGGCAAACATGTTTTTTGTGAAAAGCCCCTAGCACTGACGCTGGCAAGTGCTCAACGATCTGTTACTGCGTGTGAAGAGGCAAAGGTTGTGTTGGGCATTGGCCATGAAAGGCGATTTGAGCCAGCCATGCAGAAAATTTCTCAATTGGTTGACACAGGTGAACTAGGAAAAATTATGCATGTTGAGGCCAATTTTAGCCATGATAAGCTGGCTAATTTGGATGCAGATAATTGGCGAGTATCGCCTACCGAGAGCCCTGCGGCCGCCATGACAGCAACCGGTATACATATTACTGACTCATACATTAATATGTTTGGTCCTGTTAAACAAATATTTGCTATGACTGCTAAACGTAATCCGGCTAACAACAACGGCGATATTTTAAATTTTAGTGTTAAGTTTAAAAGTGGGGCAACGGGTACATTTAACTCTGTTTTGGAGACACCTTTATATATTCGCTATGCAGTATTTGGTTCTAAAGCTTGGGTGGAGACACGAGATTACTGTCACCCTAGTGACGTTGGAACCACAGATTGTTTTATTTGCCGTAACGGAGGCAAAATCGAAAAGACCTCATATGAAACTATCGATACAGTAAAAATTAATTTTGAGGCTTGGGCAGATGCAGTTTCAGGAGTTGCTGAGTATCCTTTTACTAATGCGCAAAATCTCGAAAATATTGCTGTTTTTCAAGCTATTTGCGAGTCTGTGGACAGTGGGCGTTTGATTGAACTTTAAACAATAGACCACATTGTTATCATAATAAGTTGTTTTCTGAGATGCTGGATTACCATAAAGCGCTGAAACAGAGATAACTATGCTTTGTTGCTTGATTCACGGCCTCATTTAATTTATTAAATTGTCTTCTCTAGGACTAAAAAAGACCCACAAGAAATATAATATTGTTTAATTTTCTGCCTAAAGAGGAGATACCTATGGTCTATACCGGTTACGAAATGGACACAACGTTCCTTCAAGAGGAACATCACACAAATCCACGTCGTTTGTATTCAACGACTGGTGCAGATTGGCAACTTCGTGTTGATCACGAGCGTCTACGCGCTGAACGGTTAGAGCGCGCAAGGGCCGAAATGGCTCATGACGATCTTGGAGCGTTGGTTGTGTTTGCTGGTGCTAATATCCGTTATATTACAGGTTCTTATCAAGGAAATTGGAAATATAATATTAATATTCGCTATGCTGTTCTGTGCCGTGATGCAGAGCCCGTGTTGTTTGAAACTGCTGGTTCAGATATGCAATGCGCAATTATCGACTTACCGTGGATGAAAGATCGTATTCGTCCGGCTATGACATGGCAATGGGCTGAAGGTGCTGTTGGTGAGATGGCTGATAAGATGGTTGCGGGCATACTTGACGTTCTTAAAGAAAATGGTGTTGAGAAAGAAAAAATTGGAGTTGATAATTTTGATTTGCCTGCACTTCACGCCTTTGAAAAAGCAGGTATCAATGTAGTTAATGGTTGGCCGGCATTCTCGAGGGCCCGTACGGTTAAGACACGCGACGAGATAGAGCTATTAAAACAAGCTTCATCAATTGGCGATGCGGCGATGTGGCATATAAAGCATGAATGGCTAAAGCCCGGGATTACTGAGCGTCAAATAGAAGCTAAGGTACACGAATTTATGCTCAATCGTGGTTGTGAAATTATTTATGATATTATTGTAGCTTCAGGCGGGAACACCTCTCCTTATCGTAGGTGGGCGACAGATAAATTAATTCAGCAAGGTGACCTAATCATTATTGATATTAATGCGGTTGGGCCTGGTGGTTATTATATAGATTTTGTGCGTACAATTAAGTGTGCGGCAAAAATGACTCAAGCTGAAATTGATCTGTATCGTGAAACATATGATTCACTATACGCTGGTATGGAAAATTTGAAGCCAGGGAATACTTCTGCTGATGTCGTTTCTAAATTTCCCGTATACGATGATGATAAGTATGGCACCGTTACTCTGCAGCAGTTTGCGCACTCAATTGGAATAACTTTGTATGAAGGTATGTGGATGTCACGGGCATATTCGTTGAAGTATCCTGCTGAAATTAAAGAAAATATGTATTTTGCAATTGAAACATTTGCGGGCCATCCTGGTTTACCTCAGACTTGCCGTCTGGAGGAAAACGTTCTTGTTGGTAAAAATGGGCCGGTTATTTTCACTAAAATGGAACATATGATAGAGGCTACGGAAAATTATAGGGTTGGTGATTTTCACCATTCAAGTGTTGATGGTAGAGACCATTAATATTTAGTTTAAAGTGACTTCAGAAAAACGCTATAGAGTAATCTATAGCGTTTTTTTGTTTTAATTTTTTTAAATATTTGTAATTATATATTATTTTGTAGTCGTAAATTTCTATAAGCTTGGATTTTATGCTATCCACTAAAAAGCTTCAAACTGTAGTGGGCACGTTGGAATTTTCCGGTTGAATGAGATTTAAACTGTAGAACGTAGATATAGAGCCATTATTAATGTGCAGTTTTTTTGACTATATTTTGCGGTTTATTTTTCTTTTTGAGGTGTTGGTAGAAGCAAAATAAAATTATCAGATTTATAACTCCCGCGATGCTCCCGCTTCGATATGACCAAAAATAGTCGCCGGTCAGATCAAATATATACCCGCCTTGCCATCCCCCTAGTCCCATTCCAATCCACCCAAACATTCCTACTGTTGCCATTGCGCGTGCGAGATAGCGACCGGGCACCATCATTCGAACGCAAACCAGGAACGAGACCATTACGCCTGAGAAAGCTAATCCAAATATCATAGCTAAGATATATATTAAAATTAAATTATCAGCGTATGGAAAGATGAATATTACAGATGTTTGGAGTACCGACATGCATGCATAACTTTGTAGTGCTCCAATATGGTCCGCGAGTTTTCCCCCAAATACTCGTCCAAATACTCCAGAAATCATCAAAAATAGAAATATTGTTACAGCCTCCTTTGGACTTAGACCATTATCCGTAAGCAGTGGGACCAAGTGTACAACAGGTATGGCCATAGCTATGCAGCAAAAGGTAACAGCGCCGGAAAGCCATAATACTACAGTTTTGGTTGATAATGGAAACGGGCTTCCATCTTTTTGGGTTGGGGCTGGCTCAGTTGTGATCGCTTTACGTCTTGGTGAGTCTCGAACTAAAAGCGCAACTGGGATTGCTAAAATTAGATAGGCTGTACCCAGTGTCGAATATGCTGTTTGCCAATCATCTTTGTCGATTAAATAGCGAACGATATATGGAACAACGCCTTGTCCAAAAGCACCACCAGCCACAGTTAATCCAATTGCCAGACCAACATTTTTTGTAAACCATATACCAACATTTGCATAAAGAGGGCCAGTGACCGTAGCGTGGCCAAATGCGCCAAAAATAAAATAATAAAGATAAAATTCGGTAATGGTTTCCATTCCGCTTAAAAGTAATAAGGGAAGTCCTAGCGTTATAGAACCAAAAAGAACAAGCCAGCGGGAGCCATACCGATCTGCTATATAACTCCAAAATAAGCTAGAAAAAGCAGTGGCTAGTGTGATCGCGGAGTAACCAAAGGACAAACTACCTCTTGACCACCCAAACTCAGAGGCCAATGGTTTTAGAAACACCCCAACGGAGGCCAGAACGCCGAAACTTATAGAGCTCAGGGTAAAGGCGACTACTACTACTACCCACCCATACCCTGACCGTTCCGTATATTTTAGCCCAGTCATTAGATATTTTGATCCTTTGAGCCATCCTTAAAATCAGCTAACAAATTATATTGAAGATTTCTTCAAACTAATTTACGCAACTATTTTTAAAGTACGCATAAACATTTGCATGCCGTAGTGAAAGGCGATGAAGGTGCCAAGTTCCATAATTTCTGGCTCGCTATAGAAATTTTTACCGACGTTATAGAATTCTGCATTTACTTTTTTTGGCTCTGTATACATTAATTTAGAAAATTTTAGTGCCCATTTCTCTGCATCGCTGAATTTCTCGTCTGCTTCAAAATCACCACATCCAGATTCTATCCTGGACTCTGTTAGCCCAAGATCCACTGCCTTTTTTGAACGTAGGGACCCAAAATAGCTATCTTTGGCAATGCGAGACAGTTGCACACGAATAATTTCTTTCAAAGCGTGGTCTACGTTTCCAATCGCATGAGATTGATACATGGCATCGAACAAAGCTTCTGCATAACCTGGCGCATGAGCCATGATTTGAATAAACAAAGTGTCTGGTACCATAAGTTCTTGAGCTAGTTTTAACCTTGTCTGAAATTTTTCTTCATCGAGTTGATCGAGTGGCACAGGTTCTATAATTGTCATGTTTTAGTTTCCTATTCCACTGAAGAATCAGTTTTGGTTTCTTGAAATCCTTCATTGGCGCGTTGTATTGCACCTTGGGTATGGGAAACTGGTTTATCACCGTATATACGAGCCGATTCTTCTTGGTCTACAAGGCGGCCGTCTGGGGTGAACATGGGATAAAACCCGAGTGTGCCAAACCAAGTATGAAAACCTATATTGAAGCCAATAAAGGCACCTAGTTCAACAATTTCTTCTGTTGAGTAGTGTTGTTGTAGTTGGTTATAGAAGGTCTCGTCTATTTTGTCGGGCTCGGTATCCATTAAATCTGAAAACCTCAGTGCAATTTTTTCAGCCTCTGTAAAATTAGTCGAGGTTTCATAGTATCCGATGCCTTCGTCGATCATCTCTTCGGTTAATCCTTGCTGCTTCGCCGAAGCAGAACGTACATTACCTCAATAATTACAGTCGGCAGTTCTCGACAGTTGGACCCGTATAATCTCTTTTAGCTTATGATCGATTTTACCTGTATTAAATACCGTTCCCCAGGCAAAATACATTGATGCTGAAAGCTCCGGGTTATGGCCAAGCATTGCATGAAATGCGGGATCTGGGGCCTTATGTCGTAAACTCTTTTTAATAAATCCGCCAAGTTTAGTTTTTTTTAGTTCTTCAATGTCGAGCATTGTGATATTTGGCATTGTTTTACCTTTATAAAAATCGTGTGCTTAACGTTGGTTCTCAGAAAAATTCTCAACCCAAACAGTATTGTGTTTAGCTGCGACCGCGGCTCCAGTTTTGAAGTCAGCTCGCTCTTCAGGTGTTAACGCAGTCATATCAGCAAACATAGCTTCTGTAGTTCCAGGGCTATACACCATTAGGACACGAACACCATCGTCTCCAGCAATCATTTGGTGAGGAACACCCGGCGGTATATGGATTAGATCGCCGGTTTTCCCTTTATGTTTCTTTTTACCAAGTAAAAATGTAGCACTACCTTCTAAGACATAAAATGTCTCATGATTTACGGTATGCATATGAGGACGAGAGGCAAAGCCTGCGGGGCAACGTTCTTCGCAGAGCTCATAAGAGCCGTCGGTATCATCTGCTGTTACTTTAACGAGCATATCATTGGCACGTTCATATAAATTACCACCATCTGAATTGAGTATTTTTGCTTTGGCCATTCTAAATTTCCTAAAATTTCAATAATTTGATTTACATTGCTATTATCTAGATTTTTTTATTTAATAATGGAATAATTAACACCTCTTACTTAGGAGGGATTAAAGGTATGGTATCAGCATATTACATTCAACCACAGGCTTATTTATAAGCCTGTGGTTACCCACAAAATAACTTTGGGGGTATACGTTAAAGTGTTAATGATAGGCAAGCCCGGTTTTTAAAAACCGGGCTTGCCTTTAATGCCTAAATCCTAATTTTCTAGAACGTCTTTTGCTAGAGTTGAAAATTCTTCATCCTTCATAAGTCGTTTATGTACCAAACCCCATTCTTTAACAGCCATGAGAACTTTCATGGCATCTTCTTCAGAAGCCTGGATTTGAAATTTATCTAACCAATGTTTGCAATTGTCTATGCCGGAACCTTTGCCCATAACAGCTTCTGGTTCAGCTTGTCCGACTAAACTTGGACGAAAAGGTACAACTTCGGTTTGATCTTCGTAGCCACAGTTGAGTAACCAAGTCGCGATAATTCCAGATTCAACTTTGAATAAGTTATCACCAACAATAGGACGGTTTGACGGAATCTGAATATTGGAAATTTCTGCCACCATATCGGCTAGTTTTTTAAATTGTTCAGTTTTAATACCTATGTCGATGTTATAAAGACATTTAAGCGCCATGACGGTTTCTTCCATTGGGACGTTACCCGCGCGTTCGCCGATACCTAAGACTGTTGACTGTATAACTTCAACACCTTCAGACAGCGCCATAATGGTATTGGCGATGCCCATACCAAAATCCATATGAAAGTGTGCTTCTAGTGGGATATCTGGGAAACGATTCTTCATAGTTCGGACAAAGAATTGCATAGCATGGATTGACGTCGCACCCATGGTATCAACTAATGCGAGGCCATCCATATGACCTTCTTTGCCAACACGTTCAATCAAATCACAGACCCAGACGAGATCAGAGCGTGTGAAGTCAATTGGGAAAAATACAACTTCAAGGCCCTGGTCCCGAGCAAAGGATGTTGATTCAATTGATAAATCGATTGCACGATCTAATTCCCAGCGATAACCCTTCTCAATTAAATGAGGGCTTGCCGGAACTTCCATAATGACACCTTTAACGCCGGCGTCTACCGCACGTTTAACGTCATCAACCATGCAGCGTGCAAATGAATAGACTTTTGGGCCAAAATCACGTTTGGCTAATTCCTCAACAACTCTTTGATCGTCTTTTGAAACAACCGGCATGCCAGCTTCAAGGCGCTGCACGCCAATTTCTGCGAGCCCTTCAGCTATTCGAATTTTATCATCGTAGTTATAAGCGATCCCTGCTTGTTGTTCCCCATCCCGTAAAGTAACGTCATGTATGCTTATATTTTCTGAGAATTTCCAGTCTTTGGTAACCTCGGGATCAAAGTTCCAGGGACTGGTAAACCAGTCTTCTGTTTTCCAGGGTGTATCAGTCATAATTAGTCTCTCCTAAGTTTTACCTCCAAAAAATTCACCTAATGTTATAGGGTAAGTAATTCGGACATGATGAATAAGGTTATTAATTTAAGCATACTTTTGGTCTTATATAAGACCAAACTCCTAACGGCGGTGACACTAATCAACGATTTTCTAAGTGTCAAACCGTCTTAATTATGGCCTTGCAGTTGTTAGGGCAATTTTTTTAATCACTTTCTTCCTCGTCTAAGGGTACTTTTATACTGCTGTAAAACCCCCATCGATAAGCAAATCCGATCCGGTCATAAAGGATGATTCATCACTAGCAAGGAATACTGCGCCTGGGGAAATTTCATCGGGTCTTCCAAGACGCTCAAATAATGTGAAATTATTTTTACGAGCATGTTCAACACTATCAAAATTACTGACATACCGGCCTGTTTCAACTGGACCTGGTGAAAGTGCATTGCATCGTATCCCTTGCTTGGCATGGTCAAGCGCAATAGCCCGCGCCATATTTATTAAGCCGCCCTTCGCGCCGCAATACCACGGACGCCCCGGCCGTGCGACCCGCCCTAGTTGCGACGCTACTAAAATGATACTACCGCCACCATCTTTCTCCATTTCCGGTATTGCATGCTTGCAAAATAAAAAGGAGCTGTTGAAATTAACGTCCATCAACCGCCTCCAATCATCTGCCTTAATTTCTGTTAATGGCACATATGGTATATCCATAATTGCATTGCTGACTAGTACATTGAGTCCGCCAAATTTTTCTACAGCTAACTTAATGGCAGCTTCAGCAGCGCTCTCTTCAGCAACGTCTGCGGTCATTGCTATCGCTTCGCCTCCCGATTCTGTGACTTGTTTTGCGGTTTCGTTAGCTGTCTCTTCGTTAATATCCAAACAAAGTACGGCGGCCCCTTCTTTGGCGAAATCGAGGCAGATTGCACGACCAATCCCACCGCCGGCGCCCGTTACTATCGCCTTTTTATTTTCTAAACGCATAATTAATTTCCCTCCATAGTGTAACTTGGTGTTAAGTTTTGTCTTTCTGTCGTTATTTTAAAAGGAATGACTTTGTGGTTAATCTAAGACGCCTTTATATTAATTTACTTTGACATAAAGCTAGTAATCTAAATTATAAATCTGCAACGTCAACTAATGTTGTTTTTGTTTCTTGTTGGCGCTGGTGGTTGGCTTTTACAGCTTTTGCAAGTTCGGGTGATACAATGATTTCCTTTGCGAATTCGGGTCGTTTGTGCAGCGGCTCAAGCCATTTGTTGACATTTGGATGCAGTCTCTTAATTGGATAGCCACAAAAAATTAGACGATTTACATAGATAAACCACGCAACATCCAAGATACTGATTGTATTACCTAACAAATATTGGTTCTTGGCCAATGTTTTGTTTAGATTCTCTAGGCTAAAGCGAAAGCGTTCAGCAGATTTTTTTACTGCCTGGTCAGTAATACCCTCACTAGCCACTTTTTCCCAGAATTCAATTTCACGTATTTTATCTGGGTCAGCTTTACCCTCGACTGTCCCAGTCCCACCGTTGCGGAAGTTTTGTAGATCCTCTGTAGTCCTGGGTGTTTTCCCTCTATCCTGGGTAAATCTAAACGTAATAGTGCGTAGATCTAAATGGAGATCATTTTCGTGGCACAGTAATTCATTCATTTTATTTTGAAAACTCTTAGGGACTAATTTATTCTGCGGAAATTTTTCATCCAGCAACTGAATTATATCGTTGCTCTCGATGTAAACCGAGCCATCCATAATCAAGGTTGGGACAAGGCCGCGCGGGTTTATGCCTAGATACCATGGTGTAAAATGTTCTTTTTCCCCTAAATTAATCTCGTGAGAGACCCATTTTAAACTTTTCATATTTAAGACAATTCGGGTTTTCTGCGAACACGCAGACCCTAAAAAATGAAAAAGATGTAGTCCTTTCCATTTTAGCACTTCTTTCGTTTGAATATCTGAATCAAGTAGTTTGACCAAGTATCATCCCCTATAAAAGCACGTGAGTTATCAATTACGTATATGCTTAGGCAATTAATAAGCAAAGTTCAATCTTGCAAATCATTGACTTTTGATTGATTTTCATTACATTTATTATTCGTTTCGTATTTAATCTGTAATATCTATAAAAAAATAGGTAGATCAGCTTGATTTATAAACAATGCGAGCGTTAATCGGTATTGTTCTTAGAAATTGAGAGCATGTTTTTATAGGAATGTTTGAGGAAATTATTATGGCTACAGGTACTGTTAAATGGTTTAACCCAGCCAAGGGTTATGGATTCATAGAACCAGAGGACGGCGGAGCAGATGCTTTTGTCCATATCTCTGCAGTTGAAGCGGCTGGCTTAAGTACGCTTAATGACGGGCAAAAAGTTTCTTTTGAGCTTAAGCCAGGTCAAAACGGCAAATCTTCTGCTGAAGATATTTCTGTCGTCGACTAATTATATTAGGCACTGGTTTCTCCTTCGGTAGGGATCTTGTCTTTCCGCTAACGCAGACTTGAGCATGGGAGTGACCATAAGGTCAGCCTCATGCCTTGTCATGCCATCTTGTTTGTTGTTTGGATGTGGGGTCATGGCACGAAAAAAATCAAAAAGCAAAGGCCCAGCGTTTGTTGTGTTCAATGTCGAATACGAAGACGGGTCGGTGACGTCGAACCGCAGGGTTCCCAATGAACTGCTTGATCAGACCTTTGGCGCTAAATTGGAAGATTTGGCGCTCAACGCAATTTCAGACCAAGATAATGAGATAGCCCAACTCTCTGGTCAGCGGCGCCCTAAAATAAAAAAAATTACCCGGGCCTAAGTTCCCATTAATTTTGTTTGCATTTAATGGCGTTCTCTTAGAACGTAATTTTAATTACATGTGTAAATCTTAGAGAGGACAGTTTTGCTTAAACCAGTTTTAATAAAGATTGATCAGATTTATGTACCTAAGGATCGTCTTAAAAAATTAAATATAGAGAGAGTTAATATTATAGCTGAAGAGATTATAGCAGAAATTGGACCTCAACCTATCCACTTACGTAAAGGAAAAGGTCGGTATGTCCTGGTTTCGGGTATTCACCGTTTGGAGGCTCATAAAGCTCTAGGTGAGACAGATATCATGGCTATAATTGTCGGTGCCCGATTATTTTAATATTTAATCAGTAATTTCTAGTTCGTTAAAGAAAGTTTCAAGCCAAAAGCAAATGAACTGGCAAGCCCGCGTTGCGTCCATTTGAGTACTCTGGGTGATGATGAAATGTAAGAACTTAATTTAGCCGTCATAAACCCATATGCAACAAAAATTAAAAGTGTTAAAATCATAAAAATAACACTCATGCTGATCATCAGTGCAAAGGGGGTTGTTGATCTGGCTGGTATAAATTGTGGCAGAAAAGCTAAGAAGAAAATTAATAACTTTGGATTTAGAATGTTTATCAGAAAACCCTCTATGCAGATACGCCTTAAATTTTTTGTTTTTTAATTTGTTTTGTTTTAAGTTTACCGCTCTCTCGCCATATTTCCCAAGCTATGTAAAATAGGTACGCGGTACCAGCTAATTGGAAGGTTTGTATATTGATTTGTACAACTGTCGTAATGCCTATGATGCTTGCCAATACATGTGGCAATATTCTAAGGGTGCAAACAAGTGCGGCTGCTATACTGGCTAATTTATCTCTGAAGAGGCCATGAGTTATAGTATAGATAACACCAGCACTCGGTATTAAGATAACTATAAGAGAGGTAATCAAGAACTTTATTGTCATTTTGTATTTTCCCCTGGATTTATACTAGGCCACCCCTCTGTCAGTATAATTATCATAAAATTATGCTATCTGATATTCTAGATTGATATTTTTATATTCAATTTAATATTTCTGTTGGGTCAAAAATCGTTAGAAATACTTGTCTTTTAATTTAAATTTATATATATCTATTAAATATAGATATTTCAGGTTCATTTATGTTAAATAATTTAATAGATAACACGGACGTAAATATAAAACTAGGAAATGGTTCGGGTCTTATACGGGATGGCGTTTATGAAAAGATACGTGCTGATATTCTAGCCTGTGTACTATCGCCGGGTTCCCGTATCTTTGAGAATGAACTTGCTAAGCGTTACAACGTAAGTAAGTCGCCAGTTCGCGATGCGCTTTTGCGTATGCAAGAGCAGGGATTAATTGAGGTACTCCCGCGTAAGGGCTATCTTGTTAGGCCCATTTCGATAGGAGATGCATATGATTTATATGAAATGCGTTTATTGCTTGAGAAATCCAGCATACGTCGTGCATGTGATGAGGCAAGTGATGAAGATTTAGCTTCACTAGATTATTATAGGTCTGTAGATAATAGTAATTTAGCACATTGGGTAATGTATAATCGAAATTTTCATCGCAAGATAGCCCAACTCTCAGGTAATACGCGGATGGCAAAAATTACGGCTGAAGTTATAGATCAATTTGACCGGTTAACTTTTGTTGGTGTGTCTAACGCGCCGAGTGATGTAGTCTCTGAAAAATTTGTCTCCGAACACTGTGAGGTGATAGATGCGCTGCAAGCTAGGGATCGCGCAAAAGCCTCAAGTTTGATTACAAAACATATTACCAAATCAAAAAAGAGGCTATTCTCTGTTCTTGGTAATCAGCCAATTATTGAGTGATAGTATGAAGTATTTTATTAAAAGTTATGAGGAAGGTGTAATTTGAAACCGTTTGATTTTATTCAACCCACGACCATTGATGCCGCTATTCTAGCCCTAGCTGAACATAATCCTAATGTACGCATTTTAAATGGTGGCACTGATTATCTTGTTGAACTTAAACACGCGGCACAATCCCCGGGTGTTGTTGTCGATGTATCTAGGTTGCAAGATTTAAGAGGCATTGAAATTATTGATGCCGGCTTGCGGATTGGCGCCGGTACAACCCACACGGAGATTATGGCCGATCCACTCGTCAAGGAATATGTGCCGGCGATGATTGATGCCGCGCATACAGTTGGAGCTGTACAGACCCGCAACCTTGGAACTCTTGGTGGGAATCTTGTCACGTGTGTTCCTTCAATGGATAGTGGGCCAACACTATTGGCCTTGGATGCTAAGGTGATAATATTGGGTTCAAAAGGGACGCGTCAATCCAGTCTCACTGATTTTTTTATAGGTCCTCGCAGAACATCGCTAGAACCAGACGAATTATTACTTGAGATTATTATTCCAAAAGAAAATCTTGGTAAACCAGCTAGTTTTATTAAATTTGGCCTGAGAAAAGGCCAGGCTTTAGCCTTGGTAAATGCTGCTTCAGCACTCTGGGTTGAGGGTAATAAATTTAAAGATGTTAGAATAGCTTTGGGAGCTGTTGCACCCGTGGTCATGCGTGCTACGAAAGCTGAAGCCCTTCTTGAAGGGCGGGTTATTTCTGAGGATTTGGTTCAAGAAGCGGCAAAAATAGCTGTTGGCGAAGCAAAGCCAATAGATGATTTCAGAGCATCTAAAGAATATCGTAATGATTTGATTGAAGTTGGAACCCGGCGTACGCTGCAAGCGGCACTAACTGCTTCTAACATAAAAAATTAAAGAGGAAGAAATGACAGATATAGCGCTTATAGTGAATGGTGAAAATAAAACAGTTTCGGTGCCACCAGAAACCACACTTCTTAAAATGCTGAGAGAAAATCTAAATTATACTGGATCGAAACTCGGCTGTGATGTTGGTGATTGTGGTGCCTGTACAGTGCTGGTCGACGGGTTAGCTGTGAATGCTTGTTTGATCTTGGCGGCGCAGGCTGAGGGTAAAGAAGTTTTAACGATAGAAGGGCTTTCAACCCTAGAAAAATATCATCCGATTCAAAAGGCTTTTGAAGATGTAGCTGCGTTGCAATGTGGTTTCTGTGGGCCGGGAATGATTATGGCAACTAAAGCATTGATTGATCAAGATCAGGACTTGACCAAGCAGGAAATTAAGGATGCCCTATCCGGTAATCTTTGCCGGTGCACTGGCTATACCAAAATTATTGAGGGTGTGGTCGATGCATATCAAGAAATTACAGGTAAAAAAATACCCGCAACTAAGCCACGTGTAGCATAAGGTAAGGAGGTGAAAAATGGTAGATGAAGTTAAAGTAGCAGAAAAAACCGAAAAATTAGAAAGCCTAAGGAAAATCGATGATAACTTGAGGTTACCCTCAGTTCCTGAAAGGATCGCATTTCCAAAAGAAATTGGTGTATCTGCAGCGCGTATGCAAACGCCAGCTGTTGGGCAAAGAGCTACCCGTCCAGATGGCCGCATGCATGGTCTTGGTCAAACAAAATATATCGATGATATGTTTTTCCCGGGTATGATTCATGCAAAAATAAAGCGCGCTGGCATCGCTCATGCAAAAATCAAAAGTATTGATGTTTCTGAGGCCGAAAAAATGCCGGGCGTTATGGCAACTCTAATTGGGTCTGAAATTCCAGTTAATAGCTTTGGCCCGTCTTTGCAAGATCAACCCTTGCTTGCCGATGATGTGGTGCGACATGCTGGTGACGGTGTAGCAGCTGTTGCAGCAGTAACTGAGCAGCAAGCTCTAGATGCACTTGATAAAATTAAAATTGAATATGAAGAACTTCCAAATGTTTTTGATCCAGTGGAAGCCATGAAAGAAAATGCGTATAAAATTCATAATAATGAAAGTAATGTTTATGCGACAAAAACAATTATGAAAGGTGATGTCGAGAAAGGCTTTGCAGATTCCAATTTTATTTTTGAGCGAACATTTACCACTCAGATGGTCGAGCATGTTCCGATGGAGCCTCATGCTTCAATTGGTCAATGGGATGCCAATGGACGTGTAACACTACATTCAAGTCTTGGTCGGATTACCCTAGGCAGGGCAGATATTGCTCGGACGCTAGAGTTACCTATCAATAGAGTTCGCGTTATTGCCACGATTGTTGGTGGTAATTTTGGCGGTAAGAACGAAATAACTACAGAGCCAATTATTGCCTTGCTATCGAAAAAAACCGGTCGTCCGGTTAAATGCGTTTTCACCCGTGAAGATGAATTTATATCATCAACGACCCGCCACCCATTCGTCATGGAATATAAAACTGGTATGTCTAAAGAGGGTAAAATTATGGCGCGTAAAGTGCGATTGATATGCGATGGTGGGGCTTATTGTTCGTGGTCTGAAACGACGTTAGGTAAAGCATGTATATTATCTGCTGGCCCTTACAATATTGAAAACCTTCATGTTGATGCATATGCCGTGTATACTACTAAAACTATGACCGGTGCCATGCGTGGTTTTGGAGCGCCGCAAGTATGCTTTGCCTATGAGTCTCATATGGATGATATGGCAGCGGAACTTGGGATTGAGCCATTAGAAATACGCTTACAGAATGCATTTAATGAAGGATCTGCAAGTCCTACGGGCCAAGTGCTGGAAGCTGTTGTAGTGAGAGACTCGTTGGAAATGGCGACCGAACGTTTTGGTTGGAAGGAGTGGCAGAGATGATCAGGCGAGGAAAAGGTGTTGGCTGTATGTGGTACCCTATCGGGTTTACAGTCGCTGCTAATCCAAGTGCAGCAACGGTTAAAGTAAATGAAGATGGAACGGCAACACTGTTGACAGGCACTGTTGAAACTGGGCAAGGATCGTTGACCGTACTAGCTCAAATCGCGGCAGAGGAGTTAGGCGTCTCTACAGATGATATCCATGTTGTTTCAGCCGACACAGATACGACACCAATGGATACAGGTGCTATAGCTAGTCGTACTACTTATGTAACAGGGAATGCCATCAAATTAGCCGCTGAAAACGCTAAGAAAATTTTATTTGAAGTGGCAGCCCCTCTATTGGATGTACAGCCGAATCAATTGGAAGCGGTTGATCGGAAAATACAGGTTCAATACTTTCCTCAGCGGTGTTTGCCAATTGCTGATGTGGCACTTCAAGCACAGTTCGTTATGGGCCGACCACCAATCGGTAGTGCTTCGTATAATCCCCCAACTGTTGGCATGGATCCAGAAACAGGCCAAGGTAAGCCTTTCTCGACTTATGTCTATGCAACCCAATGTGCTGAAGTTGAGGTAGATGATGAAACTGGTGAAGTGGACGTTATCTACATGTCTGCAGCCCATGATTGTGGTACAGCAATAAATCCGATGTTGGTTGAAGGCCAGATAGAAGGTGGTATTTCAATGGGTATAGGATTTGCACTGCAGGAGGAAATGTTGTTTGACGATAAAGGCAGGCAGCTCAACCCTAATTTGACAAATTATATAATGCCGACCAGTTTAGATATGCCGGAAATTGATGTTGATATTGTTGAAAATTTTGATCCGACGGGACCGTTTGGGGCTAAAGGTGTTGGCGAGCCAACTGCTGTCCCTACAGCTGCTGCTATTTGTAATGCAATTTTTGATGCTGTTGGTGTTAGAATTACTTCGTTGCCGGCCACGGCTGAAAAAGTACTTCGTGCCATAAAAGAGAAAAATAATAGCGAGCAAAAATTTATACCGGCGGCAGAATGATCTTTCTCATCTTTGATTATGAAAAATTTTAATTATATAATTATTGGAGCGGGCTCTGCTGGTTGTGTGTTGGCCAATCGTTTGAGTTTGGATCCTAAAAATAACGTTCTCGTCGTAGAGGCCGGTGGTAAAGATTCGAGCCCGCTCCTTCACATTCCAACAGGTACGGCCAAGATTTGGAATAATCCCAAATATAATTGGTCTTATATGTCTGAACCCGAACCTAACATGAACGACCGCCGATTATACCATCCACGTGGTAAAGTTCTAGGGGGCTCTTCTTCGATCAACTTGACTGCCTATGTGCGAGGGAATGCCGGAGATTATGACCGCTGGGGGCAAATGGGCCTCACGGACTGGAGCTATGAAAAAGTACTACCATATTTTAAGAAATCAGAAAATTATCTGACGGAAAGAAGTGAAGTTAGGGGTCGGGATGGACCAATGAAAACTGCAATTTCCCCGACTGAAGATAAAATATTTGATGCGTTCCAGTCGTCTGGCGAAGCGCTCGGCTACACCTATCGCGGTGACTATAACGGCAGTGAACAAGAGGGTCTAGCCCGTATGCAATTCACAACTGCTGAAGGTAGGCGCCAAAGTACGGCTGTGGCCTTTCTCCATCCCGCTTTAAAGCGTGCGAATCTTACCGCCATTACTCGGGCCCATGTCCAGCGCATTATATTTGAAGAAAACAAGGCTATTGGAATAGAATATTTAAAAGATGGTCAAAAGTATACAGTGAACGCAAACAAAGAAGTAATCCTCTCGTCTGGAACGTATAATTCCGCCCAACTGTTGTTACTTTCAGGGATTGGGCCTGCAGATAGTCTTCGGGAAAATGGTATCGAGGTGGTGTCAGACCATAAAAATGTGGGGTCAAATTTGCAGGACCATCCAAGTGTCTTGATTGAATGTGAACGTAAAACGAGGTCTATATTCCAAGAAAATTTAAGATTTGATCGCCTGGTTTTCAATATGGCCCGCGCGCAGTTTTTAAAATCTGGACCTGCGACCCATCCGTTGGGATTTGGTACTGGATTTGTAAAAAGCCGTCCTGAGTTGTCATTGCCAGACGTCCAGTTGTTTTTTCGTTTATTTTCCTTGCAAGCCCGTGAATGGTTCCCACTCATAAGAAAGCCTGGAATAGGAGGAGTTGGTCTAGTTGCCTGTCATCTTCGCCCCGAGGCGCGCGGTACGGTTAGTTTAGCATCCAGTGACCCAAATGATGCTCCAAAGATAATTAATAATTTTTTTTCTAGCGATACAGATAGGCAGGCTATCCGCCAAGCATTTAAAATTAACCGTTCTATCTTTTCTCAATCTGCCTTTACCGAACACCTTGGCGTAGAGATAATGCCTGGAAAAGAAGTTCAGAGCGATAACGAAATAGATGCATTTATTCGTGAAACAGCAATGACGGTCTTTCATCCGATAGGTACGTGCCGAATGGGAACAGATGAAGCCTCGGTTGTTGATCCAAAACTTAAAGTGCGTGGGTGTGAAAATCTTCGAGTGGTGGATGCATCCATAATGCCTGATTTAGTAGGTGGAAATATTAACGCCCCAGTCATAATGATAGCGGAGAAAGCAGCTGATATGGTGCTCGCTGAAAATTCCTAGTTATTTTTCTACTGGAAAACCCACTATAGAACCCCATTCAGTCCACGAACCATCATAAATTTTGACATCTTCATAAGCCATTATGTATGTCATCGCTGTCCAAACTAGCGTTGCCCGATGCGATAATCGACAATAGGTAACAATCTCGTTTGATTTCTCTTGTTCCGTAATAATCTTCTCAAAAATTGCTTCTAGTTCTGTGCTAGATTTAAAGGTATCATCGGGATTAAGGAGTTCTTTAAAGAACAAATGTTTGGCGCCAGGGATACGGCCCCCTCGTTCGGCTCCGTGATCAAATTGACCATATTCCATTACGCGTTCTCCAGAGTACTCTTCTGGGGTTCGAACATCTAATAAAACGCGGTCAGTTTTACCAAGGTTGTCTCTAATGTCATCGCGCCCCAGTCGCATCCACTGCTCAGGCGATTGAATTTTATATTCAACATTTTTTGCTTCCGGTAGGCCCTTTGTTGTTGGCAATTCGTCTTCCAACCATTTTGTTCGGCCCCCATCGAGTAGCATTAAGTTAGGATGTCCAGCCATTTTTAGCGCCCAAAATGCGTAAGTACCATACTGTACAGGGTCACCGTAGATAATGAGCCTGTCGTCGTCACTAATTCCTTTTTCTCCAAGACGTCGAGCTAATTGTTCTGGGGTCACAAACTGTCGGTCGTTCTCATCCCAGCAAAGATCCTTCCACCAAAAATTAATTGCACCTGGGATATGTCTGTCAGCATAGCCTGCCTCGCTCCCTTTTTTAGAGGAAACTTCAATTATTTTTATGGTTGGGTCGAGCAAACGTTCCGATAACCAGTCAGCTGAAATAATAGGTGAATTCATTGTTAAATTCTCTCTTAGTCTTATTACGTTCCGGGTGGTGTTATTTTCCCACTTTGAATTTTGTGCGTTGCTGATTGTCATGTCAACGTTTTCTAAAAAATTCGAGGTA
>CAJQSN010000104.1 GCA_905614355.1 uncultured Rhodospirillales bacterium
AAACATACCCTAATAAACCTAGCATTTTTTTCATCAACACCACCATTATTTTCTTTATACTCTGCAATGGCATCCGCTTGAGCTTTAGCCCAATCGTCTTCGCAATCTGAGCCAAATTTTATAACTACGATGATAGGCTGAGAACCTAACCCCTTCTCTGCTTCAATCTTTGCGATTCTGTTCTTTAGTCTTGTGCTCACAGTCAACTCCCTCTTCTCTCAAGAGCTTCGATGAGCTGTTCCTCGACTGAACGAATGTCCGATAATTTAACTAAACGCTTCTTCTAATTTTCCACAACCTAACCTTTTACCAGCTCCAAAGCCTGCAGCCTTCCCTCTAACTCATACGTCTCCAATGTCTTCGATACACCTCAACAAGAACAGTACCCTGCTAATAGCCAAAAGCAGACATTTTTTCGGTCAAATTAAGCCAGGATACGTGCCACCATCCAATTGAAGGTTTTGCCCAGAGATGAACCCCGCCTTGTTGCTACAAAAAAATGCACAAGCCGCACCGAACTCTTCTGTCAATCCCATTCGTTTTGCCGCCATGTTATCAACAATGCGTTGGCGTGCTTCCTCATAAGAAATTTTTTCACGCTCAGCTTGTTTCTCAGCCATATAGATTTGGCGTGGGCTATCAATGCGTTCCGGCAGCAGATTATTAATTGTAACATTGTTCTTAGCAACACGAACCGAGAGAGATTTAGACAAGGCAGTTAATCCCGCCCGTGCTCCCGTGGAGAGACCCATTTGTGGTTTTGGTGTCTTGACCATGGCGGATGTAATGTTAACTATCCGTCCCCATCTACGAGCCTCCATACCTTCAATCACGCCCTTAATCATCATAATTGGGGCAATCATGTTTGCCTCAATACCGCTAATCCAATCGTCATGAGACCATTCTTCAAAAACACCTGGTGGAGGACCTGCATTATTGTTAATCAGAATATCTGGTGATTCACAGGCAGCGAGTAATGCGTTGCGTCCCACTTCCGTATTTATATCGGCTGCAACAGGCGTAACTTCGACTTTTGTGAGTTTCCGTATTTCTTCCGCCGTCACTGATAGTTTTTCGGCATCCCGACCGTTAATGAAGACGTTAACGCCTTCTGCAGCCAACGCCAATGCGCATGCATTGCCAAGCCCCTGACTGGAAGCGCAAACGATCGCTGATCGTCCTTTAATACCCAAGTCCATTAATTATCCTCCAGTATTGCTCGCGCCCATTGAGGTGCAAATAACTTAACCCTTAATTTCTTCTGCACCCATCATCCATCGCGCATAAGGGGGAGCCTTGTCCCAGAAGCGCGGCTCCCATTTATCGTCCATGCGGTCCATATCGGCGAAATATTCAATGTCGCCGCCGCAAGGATTGTTAAAATACCAGAACCAGTTGGAGCCTAAAGAATGACGGCCCGGACCGGATACACTCTTCGCCCCATATTTGAGCATGTTAGTGCCGCCGACCATCATCTGGTCGAAGGAGCTGACTTCAAAAGCCACGTGGTTGAAATAGGGATGAGAGCCCTGTCGGTGGAATAAAAACAGATTATGGTGATAGTTGGAGCCGTCAGCCCTGAGAAAAGTACCCCCGTCCTTAGTCTGATCGCTGATGCGAAACTTGAGACGATCTGTGTAAAACGCCGATGCTAATTCATAGTCTTTGGCTTCAATGCTATAGACTAGATGGCCTATGCGGATCGGCTTGACCCGTTCTTCCGGCCAGCTTCGCTCATTCACCCGGTCGATATTCTCGATGAAGTTAAAATCTTCTACGTGTAGATTAGCCTTGACGACGTCGGCAATCTGGAACCCTAGATAATTCTGTCGGTCATCACACGAATGGAGAGTGCCGTCATCGTCTTTCCTAACGTCACGGTCCTTGCTCAACTCCGCCTCAATTTCATTAAGTGCCGCGTGGTTATCGACCCCCCAGACAACCTCCCGCAGGGTCGGACCGTCTTCGTAGCTTGGCGGCAATGATGGGTCATCCATGGGCCGCAAATGGATGTGTTGATTTTCAAACGTTTTAAACGAGGCACTATTATCGCTTGCCCCATTTTTCTGAAGACCCCAAATATCAAGGAACTCGCTGCATTGGGCTATATCCTCAACTCCATAGGTCAAATTTTCGATGCGTAGAATGGTCATTTGCTAGGTTTCCTCAGTTGTTTTAAAAAAAGCTAATAGACCGGTGAGATCCGATGAGGTCTCCGCTATCCCAAGTATATAGCGATCCGGACGAAGGAGAACGGCACCAATGTCATGGCTTTTGAACCAGGACTCTAATTCCACCATCGCATCAGATAGAAAGGCAACCTTCAGTTTTTCAATTTTTTCACGATCACTTTCTATCAACTCAGCCTGAAAGGACATTGATGTAATTAATGCAAAACCATTACCGATTTCCTCATCCAATAATTTGCCTGATTGCAATTTTGGCTGCGGAAACAAACTACCAATCAATTGAGAAGAGCCAACTCCTAACCCTGGTCCCAGCGACGGCATGAGTTGCTTCATGGTTTGTGGACCGTCAGCTGGATCTGTCGCATTACCGGCAATGATGGCGGAGGCTGTTCGATTGATCATATGACCCATTTGGATTGTCAAATCGATATATTCTTTAACATGCGAATACCGCTCGAGCTGATAGCTTTCGAGCAAAGTATCTGGGGCTCCTTGTTTTAACATTGCCTGCAGTTTCCAGCCAAGATTGGCAGCGTCTCGAATCCCAGCGCACATACCTTGGCCCATAAAGGGTGGTGTTTGATGCGCGGCATCACCTGCAATAATTATCCGACCATCGCGCCATTGTTCGGCAATCGTCGAATGGAATGTATACACCGTTGCCCGTTCCAGCTCAGCCTCGGCGGGACTGATCCAGCGTTCTAACAAGGGCCAGATAAACTTTGGTTGGCAAATTTCTTCAGGTGTATCGTCTGGATTCAATCGGAGTTCCCACCGTTTTCGTTTTTTCCCAAGAAAAACAAATGTGCCCGAGCGCTCCGGCTCGCAGAAATGGAAGCTTTCGCGGCTTTCAACTTCTTGTGGGTTTTTCATTAATAAGTCGATGACCAGCCAAGGCTCATGGAAACCAAAATCTTCGATTTGGGGGTTTATGCAGGACCTAGCAAAAGAGCGTGCACCATCGCAACCGATGACATAGGCGGCTCGTAGCGATTTGTTCGAGTTTGTTGACGATTCACGATAACGCACTGTCACACTATCAGCATTCTGCTGGAGATTGGTCACGCTACAGCCCCACTTTTCAGTAATTTTTGGATAGCGCCTGAAGCCTTCGCGCAGAATATTTTCCAAATCCGGTTGATGAAAGCGATAATTAACATACCAATTGTTAGGGCTCCGCACCTGAAGCCGAGGCCAGTGAACCAGAGTATTGCCATCAGCATCTATGAAGCGAGCGCCGCCACCGACCTCAGTTATGCCCTTCATTTTTTCAGCCAATCCCATGGACTGAAATACACGCATAATTTCATCATCGAACATTACTGCGCGCGGCAAGTGGCAGGCCGATTTTTCGCGATCCAACGCGACAGCCTTGATGTCAAATTGGCCAAGAATATTGGCGAGTGCGGAGCCCACTGGCCCGAGGCCAATAATCGCGACTTCGTAGGTTTCTAAATGATCATTCATGTTGGACTAGTCAGCCGTATTGAGCGAGATATTCAACCCGCTTTTTTTTGAAATCACCGACAACTTTTGTGCCTTCAATCCCCATTATATTAATTTCATCTGCCGAAGGGCCAACCCTAGCTTCAATATAGCTTGGCCTCTTTTTAACCGCACTCCACCATTTTTGTGCATGAGGATATTCAGCCAACCAGGGTTTAACCAATTTCAATCCGTCAAGGCGAGCTACAAAAGGGGCAAGGTTAAGATCGGCTAGGGTGAACTGTTCTCCCATGATCCAAGACCTATCATCGGACATCGTTTCATTTAATTTACTAAATACTCGTTCCCATGTCGCGATTGCCCTAAGTGCATAGGGAGAACTTAATCCTTCAAAGACACAAGATTGCTGGCGTTGTGTGCGTTCTAATACAGTCTGCCCTGCCCAATATGATTCCCGAGCAGTCTCTGACATCGCCATGAGTTTAGCTCTGAATACGATAACAAATGAGAGTGATGCAACGCCTTCGTATCCCGCTTCGTCGGATTCCTTGATCCATTCCCGCATCTGGGCCACTTCGGAAACTTTTGTCGGCTTCAAAGGCGGATGAGGGTAAAGATCGTCCAAATAATCTGCTATTAGGGATGATTCTCGAATAATTTCGCCATCATGAACCAGCGTTGGCACCTGCGCTTTGGGGTTTAGTTTCAAATATTCAGGATCAAACTGTTGATGTTCAAACAAATGAATATGATGGGGTACCCAATCCGTTACGCTTTTCTCAGCAAATGCCATGAGCGCACGCTCAGAGCATATCGAATTCTCAAAATAATATAATTCTAACATATTTGTGGGTTCCAATTTTTTCTGCGACCATGGTGTGATCGTAAAATTAGTCTAGCTGATTAAGCAACTTTAAGGAAGAATATTAAGAATATAAGAAGGCGCTTCTGTCATAAGTCGAAGGGTTTCTTATACTCAATTTTAAGAACTGTACTAATATTTTAATAATTTAATATACTTTCCAGATTGAATTGTCTCACCAGCCAATTTGAGACTAATTTAATAATCTCATCTTGGCGGCCATTGTAATAATGTTCACAATTAGCAACGATCTCAACATCACAAGACCCGCTGCTTTTTGCAGAGAAATCTTCTGCTGGATAGCCGTCGCGTGATTCTTGGTCACCCCTAATGTAAAGGGTAGGGCAGAAAATTTTTGGAGCGGTTTCAACTGTGCTGGGCATTGTGGTTAAACGGTCTAAATAACTTCGCGCAGTCGCCACATACCACCAACCAGGAAATACCATTATTTCATCTCCCCGACCGTTGGCAATCATAGCTTCTGCCTCCTTACGACGCTCCAGAGTTTTTGGACCTGCCAGCAGGCCATCTCTAGGCAGTTCGTGTTTGGCTAAGGTCCCACCTGCATGCGCCGAGAGCAGAACCATTGCTGGTGTTTCAGGATGCTGAGAAACATATTGCACACCAAGAAAACCACCATTACTGTGGCCGATGATGACAGGTGCTTTATATCCTTTATCCATTATCCAGGCGGCTGCAAACTCGTTATCTTCCATGCCCTCTGCCGTGGTTTGGAAAGCGGCTCCTTCGACCGATCGGCTGTTGCGGTTTGACAGCACGTCATGCCCTCGCCTATTGAAAGACAGGCACGCAAAGCCAAGTTTCGTTAATGCAGGTGGAAGAAACCTAGGTGCGCCAACATAAAAATTCATTGTATTTCCGTGGCAAATCATCACCGCACCCGCAGTTGATCCACCATCTGGCTCATACCATGCGCCATCAAGAGGCTGGTCCGTGTTTGTTTCTATTGTTACGAGCTCTGTATGCATGTTTGCATCTTCCCTTCTATTATTGAATAGCTTTTCTATAAATCCAAAAACCCAAGGCATTCTGAAAGGCGCTTTTGTATCTAAATTCTGAGACCATGTCGGTTAGCTGTTGTGGACGACCAATGAATTTCCACCATCCAACAATGCCAGAAACCAAACAGATGGCGATACCACCACCTATAATTATCCAGCCCCTATTATCACAAAAATCAATCTCAATCATATAAGGACATTACATGATCTGGAATCTAATTGGAACCATCGGGGCAACTTGCTGCTAACGAAGCAAAAATTGTGGGCTAGTTACTTGCGGCGCAAGAAGCAGCGGTTGATGTGGGCGGATATTGTCATGCCCCTCAAGACGTCGTTTCTGCTGTGATGCGTCCGAGTTCGACATTGAACGCAATTATTGATTAGTTCTTAACTCGGCAATTATAGAACTGTACGCACCTCCCAAAGCTCGGGGAAAAAGCGGTGGTTCAGCGCCTTAGCTAAATAGTCGACACCGCTGGTACCGCCTGTGCCACGTTTGTGCCCGATAATTCGGGTGACAGTGATGAGGTGTCGGTAACGCCAGCGTTGGAACGAGTCTTCGAGATCCACCAGTTTTTCGGCGAGCTCGTATAAATCCCAATGGGCCTCTGGATCTTGGTAAACCGTGAGCCATGCCGCTTGAACGGAAGCGTTTGCTTCATGGACTTCGGACCAATCTCGCTCTGTGACAATCGAATCAATTTCAAAGCCCCGGCGCGACAACAATAAAATGGCCTCATCATAGAGGCTCGGATTATTGAGCGTTTCACTGAGCAGTCCCAAAATCGTTTCATCATGGCGATGCGGCGCAAGGAGAGCCGGCTTTTTATTGCCGAGAAAAAATTCGATCTGGCGATATTGGTGAGACTGGAACCCAGACGACTGGCCAAGCTGATCTCTAAATTTAAGGTAATCAGCCGGTGTCATCGTCGATAATACACCCCAGGTCTCGATGAGCTGCGATTGGATAGCGGAGACCCGCGAAAGCATTTTAAAAGACGGGTTTAAATTATCTTTGCTAATATTTTTCCCCGCGGCCAAAAGCTCATGAAGTCCCAATTTCATCCAAAGCTCGCTGATATGGTGGATCATGATAAAAAGCGGCTCATCATGCTCCGCCGTAACAGGGTTTTGAGCACTGAGAAGGGTCGGAAGATCAAGATAGTCACCATAACTCATCGATTTTTCGAACTCAGTATGGGCACCTTCCGGCAGGTCGTCAGACACTGGCTCTTTCGATTTATCGCTCATCATATTTTCACCCTCGTCTTTTATTTTAGGTAACGGCCGACCGCGCATAATATTGCGGCTGATCCCACGACCCCGTGGCCATAATTTCGGCCAAAATCTCTACAGCTCGGTAAATATCGCCGTAGGAGACGTAGAGCGGTGTCATACCAAATCGTAAAATATTGGGCGCGCGAAAATCACCGATCACACCTTGATCAATGAGCGCCTGCATAATGGCGTAAGCTTCAGGGTGACCCAAAGAGATCTGACTGCCCCGCTGCGCCTCTGGGTAAATTGTCACTTGGCTAAACCCGGCATCTGGGCATAGCTCATCAACCGTTTCGGCAAACAGCTCGATCATGCGCTGGGATTTCTCCCGGACTAAATTCAAATCAACATCGTCCCAGACCTCCAGGGCTGTTTCCAACGCACTCATACCTACAACGCTTGGCGTGCCGCAAAGGTTCCGTGCAACGCCCTCAGCGGGCTTATATTCTAAATCAAAATCAAACGGCGTGGTATGCCCCATCCAGCCCGAAAGCGGCGGGCGGATACTTTCTTGCAGGTCAGCTGCAACATATAGATAGGCTGGTGCACCAGGCCCACCATTGAGGTATTTATAGCTGCATCCAACAGCGAGCTCAGCACCCGAGCCGCTCAAATCAATGGGGAACGCCCCGGCGCTATGGCAGAGGTCCCAGATCACTTTGATGCCAACCGCTTTCGCGCGGGCCGTTAGAGCGGCCATATCATGACGCCTACCCGTGCGGTAATCGACCTGAGTTATCACCGCGGCCGCGATATCATCGTTAAATGCTTCAGCAATTTCTTCTGGTGCGACGAGGCGCATCTCATACCCATCGCCGAGTAAATCAACGAGACCTTGAATGATGTAAAGATTAGTTGGAAAATTGCCCGTATCAGAAAGAATAACACGGCGCTCGGGGTGAGTTTTAGCGTTCAAGCGAACAGCTGCTGTCAGCAACTTAAAAAGGTTTACCGAAGTACTATCCGCCGAAACAACAGTGCCTTTCTCAGCCCCAATCAACCGAGCAATTTTGTCGCCAACGCGGCCCGGCTGGGGGTACCAGTCATGGACATTCCAAGACTTGATCAGCGATTGGCCCCATTCATCTTTCACAACCGTTGCAACACGTTCGGCCACGCCCTTCGGCAGCGCGCCTAAGGAATTGCCATCGAGATAAATAATGCCCTCAGGCAGATCAAATTTATCACGGTAAGATCCTAAGAGATCTGCTTGATCCAATGCATCAATGTCTAATTTGTTCAACGTGTTGTCCTTGAAAATATCAAAACAGTTTCGATTACCGTTAAACTCTTTAAGGAAGAAGGACAATATTAAGAAGGTTTTTTTAAAAAAAGGCAAGAGTTTCTTCCCGCCTTTTCCACTGTCTAACGTCAGCGCCTATGGAACATTGCTTTATTGAATCATTGCAAAAACACGCGCCGGAGAGCCATCAAGTCCTTTAAGACGTAACGGAACGGCCGATAAAATAAAATCCTCATCACCAATTGCCCCGATATTCGTAACCATCTGAATGAGGATAGTTTCTTGGGAAAGAAAAATTTTATGATTATGTCCAGGCGGCTGGCCTTCTGGTCTCTCTACGTCATTTCGCCAGAACGGAAACTCAGGAAAAAAGTCGATGGCAACGGCAGAGACATTGGACTCGGCAATAAGTTCAGCAGCATCTTTATGCATATAGACCGTATTATCCCAAAACTCTGGTGTGCCCCAGGTTTTTTCAGTCCACCCAGTGTGAAGAATTGGGATAACGGTCTCGTCAAAATCGACACCTGCTTTGAGAATCGCATCAGCGGTAACCATGCCACCTGGCTCAATATCTGTCAGAGGAATTATCTTACCTTTTTTTACAATATTTTCGAGAGGAACTTCGTCTATCGACCATGTGTTTTCCAACATATGCAATGGCGCATCAATATGCGTTCCAATATGAGTGGTAATCTCCAATTTACTGAGCATATGATTGGATTTCTCAACTTCGTCCGGAACATCAATACCCTGGCTTTTAAGCAGATTGGCTTGATCCCCACTAATGACCGAAAGAGGATAGCAACGCGTGGGATTCTCAGCATAGGCTGGAATTCCTGGTAAACCTGACATATTTGAGGTGATTGGCAGACTGAGGTCAACAAAGCGCATTTAAAAATCCTTTCTATTCATCAAATTTTAGCAAATAATTATGCATCAAATTATTAAATTCTTCTGGTTTTTCCCATTGTACAAAACGAGAGGCACCAGTGACAAACGGTGCTTCCAAAAAGCCTGGCATACCACTAAGTATTTCTGGTTTGTCAGGAAAAGGGTCCAAGGCACCACAAATTCCAAGTACAGGCAGATCAAGCTTTAAGAAAGGCTCTATCAAATTAGGGACAGACGTCGCAAATTCGAGCATGCCCTGTTTATATTCTTCGATTGGATGATTTGCGAACATCTGGATACAGGCTTCACGAATTGGGGATTCCAGAGGGATGACCATGTAGACCGTTCGTCCCCCCTCATTGCGCAAAAAATCAACGAGGCCATCCTTGCCTTTTGATTCAAGAATATCCACAACCTGCTTGCTCGCTTTTACCCAGCGATCGAAATATTTACTTGCATCATGGAGTTCACTCCAGGCAACGAGGACGATGCCTTTGACAGAATTCGGGTGGCGGATAGCGTAATCAGCAGCAATTGTCGTACCAAATGCTACGGCGACAATTATCGGATTTTCAATTTCAAAATGTTCAATTAGAGCTTCTAGATCACGTCGTTGGTTTACCAACGAATATCCATATTCAGGAGCCCCGGTACTTGAATGACCTCGTCTATTGTACGTTAGACACCGATGCGATTTTGAAAACTCTTTTACCTGATGCTCCCAGTATTCCATACCATGGATTTCGCCATGAAGAAATATAATGTCGGGGCCTACTCCTGTAATCTCACAATCAAAAGACCAACCATTAGCCTGTATCATAGTCATGTCGTTACTCTCCAATTACTGTGGAATGATTATTGTCTTTAATTAAAAAACCACTTTCTATCGCAACCAGTTTGTGTCATTAACACCGGCTCTCAATTGCAAGACGTTATTCCGGGGGTTGCCCCTGTGGGGATTGGCAGGCACGCAACCTGGCCTTCAAATACATCGCCATGCACGTCCGCTGAGTAAAGAACCGTCGGGCCCGTCCCATTTTTGATACTAACCACAGGCAATGGAATATATCCATATGCTGATCGATGTACAGAATGTGGAAGCTTCGAAAATTCTTCATATTTCCCATTGGCAGTAAAATCAATGGTCGGTTCAATTGAGGAAGATGATTTTGTCATTTTTGGCTTCACCGGATTTTAGGTTCTTTAGTCTCTTGTTTATAAGTATTTTAGCAGCCGCGAATATCTCAGGGTAACATGTGGAGTAACGAATAAACATAGATAACAGTTGTTTCCCCATGTTAGCGTATGTAGCATGAAATGACTATAAAATAAGGTTTTATATTGATAATTAACCGCTGATTATTTTGTTATCTTACCTGCGCTAAACTATAAGCAGACAATTTATAATCAGAGGGGCCAGAGTTCGAATCATGGCGGCGGCACCACTTTTCTTTTGTAAGTCAATAAATTATATAAAGAGTGAAAGAATAAATTGAACAAAACTCAACGAACATCACGACCGGGTCTATTTGCCGGGTTTGGCCACTCAATGATTGGTTTCTAACCATAAAAGAACAAAATTAGGACGTTCTGAACAACATCCATACACAACTTGCAGAAGTAGGGGGGAACATATGAACAAAAATAATAATACAGCTGGTATGAACGAACATATAGGGTCAGATAACGTTCCTACCGAACAAAAAATTCGTGAAAATATGGCTAAATACGACTGGTCTACACAACTTAAGATTGCATTAGCGTGCCGAAAATTAGCGAGTGAAGAACACGCTCAAACATTAGCAGGTCAGGTTACGGTGAGGGCGGAAGGTAATACGTTCTGGGCTAATCAATTAATGGGCGGATTTGCCAATCTTACTCAAAGCACAGTTATTAGAGTTAATGAAAATTTAGAGGTTATTCAAGGTAACGGTATCCCTAACCCGGCCATACGTTTTCATTTATGGATATATAAAGCACGACCTGATATTAATGCTATTGTTCATACTCACCCACCATTTTCGTCCGCACTCTCGATGACAGGCAAAGAATTAGCGGTAGCCCATATGGACGTGACAATGTTTTATAAAGATTGTGCTTATTTACCAATGTGGCCGGGCGTCCCTTTGGCTGATGAGGAAGGTAAGCTAATTTCTGAGGCCCTTGGTGATAAACACTCCATTCTATTGGCCAGTCACGGCCTTCTCACAACAGGAAACAATATTGAACAAGCAACTTACTTAGCAATGCAATTTGAGCGTGCTGCTAGGATCCAATTACTTGCAGAAAGCATAGGCAAGATCAAACTAATCAAAGATGAATCTGCGCAAGAAGCCCACGATTTTCTATTAAGTGAAGGTATAGTCAACGCAACATTTAATAGTTGGGCATCTAAATTGCTGCGGGAGCAGCCTGATACTAAAGATTAAGGCTAGTTATTTCTGGAAACTTGACACCTTAATAACGGAAAACTAATTAGACCAAAACTCAAACCTCAAAATATATTCTGCAGCAATAGTTTATTTAATGACACTGTCAGGGGAAATACTGTTTTGACGATGGAACAGCATTCTCATACTATTTTATGGTTTAAAATCACGATCCCTTTCGCTATTTTAAAACGCCACCCTAGATTATGCTCCCTTATTCATTAGATAAAATTTCACACTATAAAGAGAGGCTGCTCTTGCCAAGTGACGTCAACTTTATGCTGCATAATAAGAGACACTTTCGCTACATATAGAGACTAGTTCGCATTCGTCTGATAGCACCAAACCACGCCCTTCTGAAATTCTACTTCAAGTTTTCGTGCAACTAATTCTCATAATGGCCG
>CAJQSN010000105.1 GCA_905614355.1 uncultured Rhodospirillales bacterium
CAAATGGCGGTTACCTCAGAGAATCAGAAACTCTGGATTGAGCACTGGATTAGACTTGGATTTGAGGCTTATGAAAAATTTTATGATAAGGGTCCGCAAGGGAAATTCAGCTATGGAAATACTCCAACACTAGCCGATGCCTGCCTAATTCCACAGATTGTTAATGCCCGGAGGAATGAATGCGATCTTTCTGACTTTACTAATTTACTTAAAATTGAAGAGGTCTGCCAAGCTCTTCCAGAATTCGAAAAGGCTTTACCAGGAAATCAACCTGGCTAATAATTTAGTGGCGAACTTTTGAGCCTTCTAATTTAGTTAATTGAACGTGGGTTTATCGTAGCTGAATTATTTCTTATATCGTTCTAGAATATATATACGTATAAATTAGATTTGTTATAAAGCTATCAGGTTTTAGTCTTTTCAATATCTGTTGGAAATTTTCTCTTTCCGATGGCTAGTACTTTGTTTATCGTGTTAACTAGAAGATAATCAGGACTTTAAATTTTGATTGGAATGTAAAAATTCGAATTAACATAAAATAAATTAGGATAGTAAATATGAAATTTGGTATTGGGCAGCCAGTAACTCGAAAAGAGGATCCCAAGTTTTTAATGGGTCAGGGTCGTTACGTTGGGGATATTGATATGCTTAATATAGCCCATGCTTTTATACTGCGTTCTCCTCATGCTAATGCCCGGATGATTTCCGTTGATGTAAGTGCTGCGCTAGTGGCACCAGGCGTAATTCTTATTCTGACTGGTGAAGATTATGCCTCGTCTGGGCTAGGTAGTATGGCATGCCATTCTATAAACCCGATGTTAACTGGCGGCCAGGCGGCCATCCAGAGGCCGCATGGTGCATTGGTTAAGGACGTTGTCAAATGTGTAGGAGCACGCGTAGCTCTTATAATTGCTGAAAGCCTTGAGCAGGCTAAAGATGCGTCCGAATTAATAGAGATAGACTATGAGACCTTACCGTCGGTAGCAAGTACAGAACAGGCGCGTAGCGGCGATGCTCCGCTAGTTTGGGAGGGCACAGAGAATAATTTATCGTTCGTTTATAAAATGGGTAATGTGTCCGGCGTTGAGGATGCAATGACTAATGCAGCCCATATCACTAAGGCTAGAATTTCGAATAATCGTGTTAATACAAATGCCATGGAACCGAGGAGTTCTATCGGTATGTATGATAAAGGTGAGCAAAAATATACGCTCTATGCAGGCAATCAAGGGCCAAATCGTGTGCGTGAAGAATTGGCCAATGAGATATTAAAGATACCAGAGGCTAAGTTGCAAGTCATTTCACCTGATGTTGGCGGTGGTTTTGGCATGAAAGGTGGTGCTTATGGCGAGGATATTCTAGTTTTATGGGCGGCAAAACTAACGGGGCGGCCAGTAAAGTGGGTAGGTGAGCGGCTAGAATCGTTTATGAGTGATAGCCATGGACGAGATGTGATTGCTGATTGTGAAATGGCTCTTGACGTGAATGGTAAGGTGACCGCCCTTCGTGTCTCAGCTGATTACAACGTAGGGGCATACTTGAGCCAAGCGGGGGGCGTTACCCCAATGTTTTTTACCGTCTTATTGTCAGGTGTTTATGCTATTCCGGCCATTGATGTAACTACCCGCTGTTTATTTACGAACATGGGAGCGACTGCTCCCTACCGCGGTGCTGGACGGCCAGAAGCTGCTTTTGTATTAGAGCGTTTATTTGATATTGCGGCTCGTGAATTAAACTTAGATCCTATAGAAATTCGGCGCCAAAATTTGGTGAAAGCTGATCAGATGCCATACCAAACCGCATTAATGCCCAATCTTGATTGTGGCGATTTTGAAGCAGTGATGGATAAAGGGCTCGAAATTTCCGATTGGGCAGGTTTTGAAACCCGAAAGGCCGAGGCTTCGAACCGTGGTAAATTGTACGGACGCGGTATTGCTGTTTATATGGAATCTGCAGCTCCTTTCAATGAGCGTATGGATATTCGATTTGATCCGGGCGGTGAGGTTACAATTATTGCTGGCACGCACTCTCATGGCCAGGGCCATGCAACAGTTTATTCGCAAATGGTGTCAGATTTTCTTGGTGTGCCGTTTGAAAGTATCCATTTGATGCAAGGCGATACTGATAAAGTCGCAATGGGACGGGGTACTGTTGGTTCTCGATCCATGACGGTTGGTGGATCTGCACTTAAAAATGCTGCCGATATTATAATAGAAAAAGGTAAGAAAATTGCTGGTCATGTTTTAGAGGCTAGCGAGGGCGATATCGAATTTGAGCAAGGGGAGTTCATAGTTGCAGGGACTGATAAGAAAATTAATATAGTCGAAATAGCTAAAATGTCTTATAATCCGATAATGTGGCCGGCTCACTTGCCAATGGGATTAGATGCTGCAGGCGAATTTAATTCAGGCGCAGGAAATTATCCAAACGGTTGTCAGATCGCTGAAGTTGAGATTGATCCTGATACGGGAAAGGTTGTGCTCGCTAAAATGATAATTGTCGATGATGTTGGCACAGTGATTAATCCATTGCTTTTAGAAGGTCAGATACATGGTGGGGTTGCACAAGGCGTTGGACAAGCGTTATTAGAAGAAATGGTATATGATGAAAATTCCGGTCAACTTTTAACAGCTTCTTTCCAAGATTATTGTATGCCTCGCGCAGATGACTTCCCCCAGATGAAAATTGCTAACCTGTCTATCCCAACTAAGTCGAACCCACTTGGTGTAAAAGGTGCCGGGGAGACGGGAACTGTTGGCGCTCCGCCTGCCGTAGTGGGTGCTATAAGTGATGCTTTAGGTGTCGATGATGTACCCATGCCCGCAACACCGGAACGAGTTTGGCGTATTTTAAATAGTAAGGCGGCCTAGCTGGCTAAAACATTGGTGATTTCGTTTTTCAAGCTACTAATAAATTCGCTGACTATTTTAGGGGTTGAAGAAGAGCGACGATAGCAGACACCGGCCGGAAAGTTCCAGAGCGTACCTTGGATAAGGAGAGGTGTTAGACCAAAAATTTGAGCTGAATTTTCCATTGATGACGTTGCGCTCGTTAGAAAATCACCTTCTCTAACCATAGAAAATGTTGTATCAAAAGAATTAGTCTCCATCACAATCCTAGGTGGGCTTATTCCATTTGATGAGAAATAGGAACCCAGTCGACTAATCGCAATGTGGTCTTGAGCAAGCATGATCCACTCGTAAGCCATTAAGTCGATTGCTGTGATATTTTTCTGTTTTGCCAAGGGATGGTCGGCTCTTGCAAAAACTGTATGCTCAAAGTCTACAAGATGTTCTTTGACTATTTCGGGATGATCTGGAAAGTCTAGAGATGCGCAGATAATATCTAGATCTCCTTGTAATAAATGGGGAACCAGAGTGTCTGATACGCCATTTATAAGGTCAATCTTTAGTCCAATGTTTGATTTAATAATTGTTGCAGAGACCTTTGGGATAAAAAGTGTTGTAAAGACAGGGCTAGCACCAACTCGTATGGTACCTTTGTTCCCGCCTTTCATTGCTTCTATTTCGGCGGCGGCATACTCAAATTCAAGTTCCACTAATTTTCCACGCCGCAATAAGATCTCACCATAAGCTGTAGGGACCACACCTCGAGAATGTCTCTCAAGTAATATTACGCCAAGCGAAGCCTCAAGTTTTTTAATATTTTTTGTAAGCGCAGGCTGACTGATATTGAGGGCAAAGCTTGCGGAAGTTATATTACCATTTTCTACAGCAGCTATAAATTGTCTAATTAGTCGATGATCAATAGAATAAGACACGTCCATTCCTCTATAGATATTCCTAACATGCATAGTTGTGCAAACGATCCTAGTGATTTTAGGCGTTAGTGTCTATAAGGCATAACTTAGTGTTATGGGATTGGATTGATGTAACATTTGATGATCTTTATAACTTAATCCAGAATAGACGATTAAGACCATTTTAGAAGTACTGGCAGTTGAAACATTGATGATTTCGTTTCTCAAGCTGCTAATAAATTCGCCTGCGCACAACTGTTCAGCTAAGAAATTTAAGTCTGCGTCATTACTGTTTAAAAATCACTTAAATCTAAGACAGGTAATTCTTGCGTTCTAATAACATTCACATCTTCAGGCATGGCTTCACCTTATATTATTATGGCATAAAATATAAAGTAGTTTAGTTCTTTTTAGCAATAGAAAGTTAACTCTGTTTAAATTTAGAATAGT
>CAJQSN010000106.1 GCA_905614355.1 uncultured Rhodospirillales bacterium
GGGTATAAAGCTTGGTCTATAAGTTATTAAAAACATCTTGAGCCCAGTGAAATGCTGAGTTAGCAGCCGGCACGCCAGCGTAGATAGCGCTTTGCAATATCACCTCTTTAATTTCATCCTTTGAAAGTCCATTGTTCAGCGCAGCTTTAATATGCAGTTTGAACTCATCTTCCCGGTGGAGTGCTATCATCATAGCCAGTGTAATGCAGCTTCTTGTTTTTCTTTCCAGGCCTGGCCTAGTCCAAATTTCACCCCAGGCGTATTTTGTAATTAATTCTTGAAATTCTTCAGTAAATTTATCTTTGTTGCTTTCAGCTCGATCTACGTGCTGTTCACCCAAAACCTCACGGCGAACTGCCATTCCTTTATTAAAAATATCTTTTGTCATTTTGAGGATCCTTATTGTAGGAGAAAATCTAAAACTGCTTTATTAAACTCATCTGGCTTTTCAATATTAGATAGATGAGCAACTCCCTCAATAACAGTTAATTTTGAACCACTTATTTCCCGGTTAATTATTTCACTATGCGACACGGGCGTTGATGGATCGAGTTCACCTGCAATTATTAAAGTTGGATTATTAATCTGAGATAATTGACTGGTAAGATTCATATCTCGCACAGCAGCACAACACCCCGAATACCCAGAAACTTCACAAGTTGTCATCATCGATTTTAACAACCCGATCTTCGGAGAATTACTTTCACGAAATTTCTCCGATAAAAATCTCGCAAGTCCAGCGTCTACAATCGAGGACATACCTTGAGAATTAACCATTTTAATTCGTTCTTGCCAAGGATCAGGGGGGCTTAAATCAGAGGAAGAATTACAGACAATCAATTTATCAACTCGATTACCGGCATGAATTCCTAACCACATGGCCACCATGCCTCCGAGGGAAATACCACATAGGCTTGCTTTGTTAATATCTAAATGATCCATGATTAGGAGAATATCGTTTCCTATATCATCTATTGAATACTCACCTTTGGGCGACGATGAACCGCCGTGTCCACGATTATCGTATCTCAACACCCTAAAGTGGTCAGTAAAACTTGGGACCTGTTCTTCCCACAAATGAAAATTGGTAGTAAGCGAATTAGAAAGTATGAGTGTTGGGAGGTTTTCATTGCCATCCAAACGATAGTTAATTTTAGCACCATTAATACTAGTTAAGAACATTTATTTACCTCAATTATTTAAAAGACGATGTTCCCAAGTACCCATCTAAGTCGGTCAATTCGTCAAACTCGTCAGATGTAAATTCTTTTAAGAACCGTTTATCTGACTGGAGTATTTTTACTAAATGTGTATTTTGAATGGAAGCTTCATTACACGCCGCATCAATAATTTCCTTAGCCGTGGCTTTACCAACCTTTTTTGACAATTCAAGCATAAGCTTTTCTGACATAAATAAACCATTCAATGCATCAAGGTTATATTTCATTTTTTTGGGGTTAACCTCTAGCCCTTCACACATATTCGCAACGGCAGATATAGAGCCTGCTGCAATTTCAAATATAGCAGGAATTGTGACCCACTCTACTTGCCACCCACCAAGGGCTCTTTCATGCTCATGCGGCATAGCGTCGAGAAGGGTCGCCAGCAAATGAGGGGCTCGCTTGGCTCCAGCTAGAGCTATAAGGCAATTTACAGGGTTTCGTTTGTGTGGCATTGCAGACGACCTTCCTCGATTAGCGTCTATTTTTTCGGACACTTCGCTCACCTCAGCCTGTAACAAAAGTGATATATCCAAGGCAATCTTCCCAAGTCCCCCGACAAAAATTGAAACAGAAGAACATAAGGCAACAACCCGGTCACGATGAGCATGCCACACATCATCAGGCGAATTAAGTTCTAATATTTCTGATAGGGCAGTTCTAACCCGTTGTCCGTCAGTGCCCAACGATGATAAATTCCCTGCTGCGCCTCCAAACTGTAGAGAAAATGCTTCGGATGCACTCAATTGTATCCTATTCCAATTTCTTAAAAGCGCTGACTTCCAACCAGAAACTTTCTGTCCAAACGTTATGGGAACTGATGGCTGTTGTAGAGTACGGCCAATCATAATTTGATTGCCAAATCTATCGACAAGTGTTTCTAGAGCAAGAACAAGACGTTGGACATCCACCTCAAGAATAACCAACGCTTTTCGCAATTGAACTACCATAGCGGTATCAATGACGTCTTGGCTCGTCGCTCCAAAGTGGACCCAATTAGAGGCCCGTTCATCGAAAGCCGAAACTAGCTTGGTAAGGTGGTGCACAAGTGGAACAACTACGGTACCGTGCTGGCAGGCTGTCTCAGATAATTCAGATATTGAAAATTTTGAAATTCGGCAACATCTTGAGATAGAACGGGCTACACTCGGTTCAAATAAATTACACCTAGAACCTGCCGCCGCCAAAGCTCCTTCAAAATCAAGCATGGCCTGCAATATTTCTGCATCATCAAATACCGACATCATTTGAGGAGTGGTGGTCAATCTTCTAAAAACTTGATTGGTCATTTAGCTCACTTTTAAACGCATAAAATATTAGTGGTGTTTATTTAGACATCAAAAAAAACTGTCTCCAGTTTACCTTGCAAGTGAATATCAAAAGCATATTCCATAATTCCATCACGACTGATATTAAGCTGAGCAACAAGTGTGTTGCGAGCCGATTCATCTTCAATTGAATTGAGTATAGGGTCCTCAGAGTTTGACTTTACCTCATCTGAAAAATATATGCGGGTTACCTGTTGTTTTAACATACCCCGGGCAAACACATTTACGGCTATGTGGGGAGCTTGAAGCGCATTACCGCGACCCGCCACCTGACCTGGTTTTAATGTTATAAAAAAAAAACGGCCATCTTGGTCTGTACACGATCTCCCAAAGCCAGAAAATTCGTTTACGATTTGAGTATCTGACTTATCTTCGGGGTGATTATAATTCCCAAAAACATTTGCCTGCCAAACCTCTATCACTGCATCCGGAACCACATTTCCTTCCCCGTCATAAACATAACCACAGAGCTTCAGAGCTCCTTCTGTATTTTTGGGAACAATATATTCTTGACCGTCCGCCTTGAGTGCTATTGTTAAAAATGGGCCTACTGTTTGCGAAGCTGTAACACCTAATTTGCTCATGACTAAACCTGACCTTCAAATGGTGTCGCCTCACGACCACGCAAAACAAAATCAAATTTAAAGCTTAATGCAAAATCGGGTTCAGTAGTATCCAGGTCAAATTTTGAGACCATCCGTTTTCTGACAGCCTCGTCAGAGATTGAATTAAAAATAGGGTCAAATGGGAAAAGAGGATCATCAGGAAAATACATTTGAGTTATTAACCGAGTAACAAACGCAGGCCCAAATAACGAAAAATGAATATGAGCAGGTCGCCATGCATTATAATGGTTTCCCCAAGGGTATGCTCCCGGTTTTATAG
>CAJQSN010000107.1 GCA_905614355.1 uncultured Rhodospirillales bacterium
CTAAAAATAGTGGTGTTGCTTGGGTGGGAGCACATGATAGTAACCATGCGGGACCAGCTTCACTATATGCTAAAATGCCTCTTGATGAAAATATGATTGGGTTGTATGTCGCAATTGGAAACGCAAATCATATGCCGCCTTGGGGTGGTATTGAAATGTTACTCAGTACCAATCCCATCGCTATTGCTGTGCCGGGCATGAATGAAGTTCCAATAGTTTTAGATATGGCAACCACTGTTGCTGCTTATGGTAAAGTTAAGACGGCTGCACAACGTGGTGAAGAAATGCCAGAGGGTTGGATGATTGACAGACAAGGGCAGCCCCTAACAGATCCAAACAAATCTGATCAGGGTTTTTTAATGCCAATTGGTGGGCCAAAGGGTTATGGTTTAGCGCTAATGTTTGGCCTTCTCGCCGGGACTCTTAATGGGGCTGCCTTTGGCAAAGATGTTGTAGATTTTAATTCAGATTTTAGTACCCCAACGAATACGGGCCAATTTATTGTTGCTATCGACATAGCAGCATTTGGGGACGTTGACACTTTTAAACAAAATGTTGACGCAGTATACAGGGCCATGAAAGCGTCACCAACTCTGCCAGGCTATAATGAGGTTTTGTTACCAGGGGAGCAAAGTCATAAGAAACGCCAAGACAGAGAACAGAATGGCGTACCAATTCATAGCGGCTTACTGCAAGCTTTAAATAAGACAGCAAGTGAATTAGGTGTAGCAACTTTAGAGTAAAATATATTAGTCAGGAAACCAAATATTCTTTATTGCATCCAGTATTTTTCTGGCGTGTGTGCCTCATTTTTATTCAAAAAGATTTATTTGTAGAACTCTTCCGGATCGATTGGTAATTCGACCTCTTGGCCGCGTTTTGCGGATAAATCCATAGCCATTGTGCACATGAGGTTTGCGTGACCCTCTGCTGCCGTTGCATGCGGCGTTGGCGTTCCCATCATAATGCGGGTAAACCAGCCTATAGTTTCTTCGCGCATTGGTCCGTATAGTTGACCATTCCAGAGATCTCCGGGAGGATAAGAGGTCAGGAAATCGACATGACGCTCAGGCGCTTCGTAGCCGCCAGAGATGTAGCCTCCGGGTAGTTTCTGGTTCGTTGCTAAAACAAGATCTCTGTGCGTATCTTCAATGTCAATAATACCTTCTTTACCTACTATACCTATTTCTAACCCGTAGACGGTACCGGGCCAAACTTCTGGTAAGGCCCAGCAGATATTCATTGAGAATAATGTGCCATCGTCCATTGTAAAAATACCAAAAGTTGAGTCTTTTGTTCCCCACTCATTGAGGACTTTATCAACTGATTTGGCATATACCGTGGCGGGTTTTTTGCCTTCCATAAGCCACATTGACATATCTAGTGAATGAGTTCCGGAAACTACCATTGGCGTCAAATTGTGACGGGCATTAGTTTTTGAGATGGTAGCAATTGGAACCATTCTATTCATAAATGCACGGGTGGTCACCGAGTGCACATCACCAATTTGGCCGTTCATGAGGCGCTCTTTTACTGTTAAAAACCTGCGACGAAAACGTTGGGTGTATCCCACACAAGCATCTAAACTAGCCTGTTCAATCGCATTTAATATTTGGAATGACTCTCTTGCTTCGGTTGCTAAGGGTTTTTCGATGAAAAGTTTATGACCATGCTCAACAGCTAATAACGTTGGCTCTGTGTGCTTATTTTCGTCAGTTATAATCATGACGGCATTTACTTCCGGCCGTTTTATCAGCTCGTTGAAGTCATTTGTATAAAAATCAGCATTAGTATCTTGTTGGAGTTGCTTTCCAAGATCATCATTTATATCACAAAGCCCTAACCATTTTACTCCAGGGTATTCCCGCGCGTATTTGGCGCGAATTCTACCAATAGTCCCACAACCAACTATCGCTAGGCCTATTTCATCTACCGTATCCATATTAATTTGTGACATTTTTTGCCCCTTCGTGACCAGATTTACATACTCGTTATTGTGAATAGCTTATAATTAATGTGACT
>CAJQSN010000108.1 GCA_905614355.1 uncultured Rhodospirillales bacterium
GAGCAGGTGGCACGCGGAATATTTCGGGAACCAACCACTACCACGTCTTACTTGAGCGAGAGCTAGCTGGACTCCATAAAAAAGAAGCAGGCCTTATCTTCACATCCGGATATGTCGCCAACCTTACAACCCTCAGTACTATTGGCCAAATGCTCCCTGACTGTGTAATTATTTCGGATGCGCTGAATCACAATTCAATGATCGCCGGAATACGGCACTCACGTTCAGAGAAGATAATTTTCAAGCACAACGACTTAGAAGACCTTGAGCAAAAATTAAAAAAAATTGAATTGCATCGTCCAAAAATAATAGCATTTGAATCGGTGTATTCAATGGATGGTGACATTGCTCCTATAAAAGAAATTTGTGCCCTCGCAAAAAAATTTAATGCCCTGACATTTTTGGATGAAGTTCACGCGGTGGGTCTGTATGGTGACAACGGAGCAGGTGTCGCAGAACGTGATGGCCTGATGGAAAAAATAGATATTATACAAGGTACATTGGCCAAAGGTTTTGGGGTTGTTGGTGGTTATATTTCTGGCTCTGCAGCCTTATGCGACTTCATTCGATCCTATGGTGATGGTTTTATTTTTTCTTCCTCGATGCCACCCGCCGTTGCCGCAGGTTGTCTTGCCAGCGTAAAATATGTAAGAGCTCATAACGAGCTTCGCGAAAAACACCAGGAACGTGCGGCAACCCTCAAGCAACGCCTGAAAGATGCCGGTATTCCTGTCATGCCCTCGGAAACTCATATTGTACCCGTTATGGTTAACGATCCCATTTTATGCAAGCAAGCCAGTGATGAATTAATGTTTAATCATGGTATATATGTTCAGCCGATAAATTATCCCACAGTTCCTCGCGGGACGGAGCGACTGCGATTTACCCCAACCCCATTACATGATGATGAACTCATGGATCACCTTGTTAAAGCCCTGAAGATAGTTTGGGGACAACTAGGACTAAAACAAGCTGCTTAGTATAGACCGAAGTGTCTTAAGGTAGAAAGCGTCTTAAATTCGTAATTTTAATTATGATAAGGTCCTTAATAATCATTAGCATCCCACGTTTTAAAGATGTAGAGTTTACATTAAATCAACCCTTTAATTTTAGTTGCCAAGAATTTTCTTGAACAAAAAAATAAAATTTTTTTATCTAAATATTAGGCTCTACGATTATTCTCAATTATGTACTCTGACAACACGTTAACGCCACGAGAAACCATACGACTATGTGCGTTAGGAACCCTAGCTGGTGACTCTAAAACAATGGGCCAAACCATGGTTTATGATGATTTAGCCCGCGCGGTGCGGCATTTTGTCAGCCGTATCACGGGTCCATCACTCGAACTAATGGGAGAGTCTATCGAACTTTTAAGGTTTGAAGGGCTAACCAATACTATAGGAAATACTAACACATCGAACCCAACACTAGTTATCACTCAAGCCGGTATTAAAGCACTAAACACCCTACTTCTTGCTAATATTAGACCCGGCAATAACGGCCTTAATGAGCTAGTTGTTGCGCTTAAGTTTCGGTTCTTCCATCTTTTATCAGTAGTAGACCAAACAGACCAAATTAATCTCATAACTGAGGTGTGTGACATTGAACTAGCTCGTCTCCAGGATTTGCACAACTATCATAAAAGTGATCCTGGATTCATAACAGACTGGCTTAAACACGATATTAACCGTCTTAAAACTAGGCTTAAATGGTTACACAACTTCAACTCCAAATTAGAAACAAAATCATAGCATAGTTTTCAACTACATAAATCATGCATTCGCAATCAACACGTCAAGACATATGCTGACCACCTGTAACCCAAATTTCAGTTCCGGTAATATATTCTGCATCTGCGGAACACAGATAATAAATCGTGCGCGCAACATCCTCTGCAGTTCCCATTCTATTCAAAGGAATTCGAGGTATTAGCATTTCATACTTGGGCTGGATCATTGACGTAGATATTTCTCCGGGCGCCACGGCATTCACGCGAACATCAAGAGCCGCGAACTCATTTGCCATTTCTCGCGTCAGTGCTGACAAGGCAGCCTTAGAACTAGAATAAGCTGAACCAGCAAAGGGATGTACCTTGTGCCCGGCAATGGATGTTACATTAACTATGGCCCCTACCCCCTTGTGTAGGGCAGCCGCAAACCCACGACTTAATTTTAATGGAGCATAAAAATTAAGTTCAAATACATCACGCCACGCGTCAATATCACCGTTTAAGCAACCTAGTCGCTCTTGATTGTCTGCCTTAGGAGACACACCAGCGTTATTCACTAAAGCGCTAATCGATTTTCCATCTATGTATTTGTTAACCATTTCGATGAAATTATTAACACTTGTAGCATCAGTTAAATCAGCTTCTATATGTGCAATCCAATTGGTACCTCGATCTCCTTGTCCAATTTCTCCTTCTCTTGAGCAGGTAATAACCTGCCAGCCCTTATCGATAAATAGAGATGCTGTTGCATAACCAATACCTCGGCTCGCTCCAGTCACTACTGCTATTTTTTTAATCGCACTCATCCTTCAGCTTTAGGCGAAAATATGTTAAGTTTCCAGCAGATAGATAAAATTAAATTTTGGACTAAATGATAAAATGTGCTCGCGCTATGAACTTGATGGAACATTTGAAGAAATAGAATTAAGATTTTGCAAACTAACAAAGCCTCAAGTTGTCAAAACCTTCAACGGATTGGCAGAAATACGACCCACAGACCAAATACCTATAATTACAAACAAGAATGAAATAGCTTATATGCGCTGGGGCCTTAGCGTTGATTGGAATAAAAGTCCCATCATCAATGCACGTTCTGAGACAATCAATCAGAAGTCAATTTTTAAAACCATATTACAAAACCGTTGCATCGTTCCCGCAACAGCATACTTTGAATGGAGAAAAAATGGAAAACTTAAAATTAAGACACGTATCTTTCGGCAAGATAAAAAAATAATTTCATTTGCTGGTTTATTCGTTGGAGAAAAATTTACTATAATTACTCGTCAGCCAGCCCCTTCAATTGCTCATATCCACAGTCGCATGCCAGTAATTTTAGACCACGCTGATGAGGCTACATGGTTATCGCCTGATAACCAATTTGACAAAGTTGCCAACCTATTAAAAAGAAAACATAACAGTGGCATGCAGAGTAAGGAAGTCCAGCAACCACTCAAAAGATCTAATAGACAGCGGGATCTATTCAACTAATAATTAGAAATATTATTAGTTTGATACTTTTGTATTTGAGAAAAAACCTTACCACTTGTTTTAAACGGGCCATTCTCTCCCAATCTTTGGGTTTAATAATTCAAAAACAGCTAAGATTATCAATTCCATTCCTGAATATCTGCAACATTAGAATTAAATTTTTCAGGTAAGTCTGGGCGCCAAGGTTCTTCAGAATCTTCAACTGGAAGTACTCTACACAACAATGCTCGAAGCTGGTATGTTCCCATAGCCGAGCAATACGGAGGCTGCATGCTCGTGAGTGCATTTGCATTTGATCGCCAATTACCATGATCGGGGCTATCTTCTTCGGGAAACCACCAGCCATGTTGAGCGTGGACGACATTAGGATCAATGCCTTTAAAAATCTTAACTTTCTGACGGCAACGCCCCCGTTCAGTTTCAATAGACACCCAATCTCCCGCCTTAACCCCTAAGGATGCAGCGGTCTCGGGGTGAAGTTCACATTCGGGTTCTGGTCGACCCTTTCTTAAGGTTGGCATTTGGCGAAATTCAGATTGAAAAAACATCGGTATCCGCGCACCTGTTATTAAAATAAATGGATATTTTTTGGCGAGTTCAGGCGTGCTGTATGGGCTCTCAGGAGGTTCTTCAAAATATGGTAACGGATCAATTCCCTCACCTTCTAATAAAGTCGAATAAAGCTCTATTTTCCCTGTGGGTGTTTTAAAACCGTTCTCTTTGTATTTGTGGTATTTAAATTCAGGCTGAACCCAACCCTTTTCTTTAAGCTCTTTGAAAGTCATGCCAAGTTGGTCGCCCAACAAATAATCGAAAATTTCTTCAGGATCTTCAGTACAGTGTTCAACACCAAGGCGACGGCAAATCTCCGTCATTATAACTTCATCCTGGATACATTCTCCATATTGGATCGATTTTTGCTGAACAGTAATAACATTTTGCCCATAGAATGGGGCCGCGACAACAGTATCAACCTCGGCCCAAGTTGAGACAGGTAAGATTAGATCTGCGAGTTCGGCCGTCGGAGTCATATAAAGTTCTGCTACCATTAAATAGTCTAGAGACTTTAGTGTCTCATAAACGAGTTTAACCTCACCATAGGTAGAAAGAGCATTATTCCCAAAAATAAGACCAGCTCTGACCGGGTAGGGATCACCTGTTCGAATAGCTTGAAACAAGGTTGGAATGTGAGCAGATGGTAATTGAGCGAGCTCACCACTCAACACCTTAAAATTTTCGTACCCTAAACGTTTTTTTTGCTGTTCTTTAGGCATTGTATCGAAAAGCTGGGGAAATGGCGGTAAAGGCGTCATTCCAAAAGCCCAGCTACCAGGATGATCAATATTACCAGTTATTGAGGGAAGACATAAAAGTGCACGGACAGTTTGAAAACAAGCTGGCGTATGCTCAATGGCGCAGCCCCATTCGAGCATAGAGGGTTTAACTGTTGCATAAAGACGCGCTGCTTCCCTAATTTGATCGGCTTTACACCAGGTAATAGGAGCCGCCCAATCCGGCGTATACTGTTTTACACGTTCAGCTAGTGCTTCAAATCCATGTGTCCATTCAGATACAAAATCATGATCATACAAATCTTCATCTATAATAACGTTAAGCATAGCGAGCGCTAACGCGTCATCTGTCCCAGGACGTAACTGCAGCCAAATATCCGCCTTCCGTGCGAGCATTGTTTCGCGAGGATCGACAACAATAGTCTTAGGCTTTCGAGCCAAAGCTTCTTTTACGCCAAAACCCATTTCACCATCCGGGCTAGAATAAAGTGGATTGTGACCCCAAAACAAAATCAGTTCGGGCATTTCCTCATTAGTGTAAACGCAAATTGGTAATTGGCCCATTGTAAGAACGCTGCCATGTACACGTGGACGGAAACATTGCGCAGTCCCGGGCTCACACCAATTCGGCGTTCCAATAGCATTAGCAAATCTGGAAACATAGGCAAAATGGTGCCGGCCAGTCCCGGTACCAACCCAAATACTCTCTTCTCCGAATTCAGCCTGTGTCTCTTTTATCTTCGTTACTATTTCATCATAAGCTTCGTCCCAAGAAATACGCTCCCATTTTCCTTCTCCACGAGCTCCCACGCGGCGCATTGGATATTTTAAGCGCTTAGGGTTATAAATTTGCTCTAGAGCTGCAGCCCCCATGGGGCACAGGGCACCTTTATTCATTGGGTGTTCAGGGTCGCCCTCAATTTTAATAATTTTTTCATCTTGTATATGAAAAATAACCCCACAGCCACCATGACAGTTTCTACAAGTACTTTTCTTTGTAGTAATACCGGTCTTACTATTTACACTAGCTTCATTGACGGTTTGGTTCATAATTAACCTTTGTCTATTCAGAGTATCTAGTTAGGCTATAGCAAATTTTATAGGTTATAAGCAATTCAAATAGAGCCAGCAGTAGTGAACCTCTTGGTAGATACCCGCCCCATGAATTACGCCTCATGGTTCGCCAGAACGACTAGTTCACGATATTCGCCGATAACTGTCGTTCCGAGCCCTACTTTCTTTTAAAGGAGTTATTAATACACCAACCCTAGTCGCCAAAACGTCTTAAAAAAGAGCCCATTTCTATTTAAGGTTAACTAATTGCGGAACGCCTGGAGCATAACGATAGGCTCGAAAAATCCAGTTGGTTGTCCCAAATGCTGGGTGAGGGGATAAATACGGATTCACAAATTCCCATACAATGTCCCCTTTTCTAGTAACTTCAAAAATACAGCCCTTATATCCCTCACAAATCAGTGTATTTCCGTTCCAAAGACGCTGAGCACCAGAGATATTTGCTGAGAAAAAGCTCGAAAGTGGTTGGGCTTTGTATTCCCAAACTATGTCACCTGTTTCATGGTTAAATTCTCTAACCGACGAGGCCATATCTACATCTCTTCCGTGAAAACCATTACAAAACACAAGAATATTACCGTTATCGATAAAATGGCAATCGTGTTGGTGACCGAAACTCAAATCTGTGTGCTCCCATTTTATTTTTCTAGTTTTTCGGTCAACAAGGATGAGCGTATTTAGCACCCTAAAACTTATCAAAACATCTCCATTTGGGAGTGGTGAAACTGTATTTGCATGAGCAAATTCCGCTCTCGGGCATAGGGGACATATGGGGTATTTTTCTATCTCCATTTCTTTCGTGCGCCACTCCCAAACAACCTCTTTATCAGGAGTAATTTCTCGAATTACGTCGCCATAGATAATCCCTTCTTTTTCGGTCCCGGACAATCCACCCTTTACACGTTTTGCCGATAAGTCGTCTAAGGGTTCCCAAGCTATATAAATAGTATTGCCATTGGGAAGTCGACGAGCATCATGGTGCTGGTTTCCATCGTGATGTTCCCATACCACTTTACCATTCCAATCATACTCACGAAGGCAACCTCCCTTACCTGCGTATAATGGCGGCCCGTCTTCAGAACCCTCGGCTATAAAAAGATTTCCATCTTTAGTAAGCTGACATCTATTTACACCACCCTTATTCAAGGCCCATTGATTTACTATTTGTCCATCCATATCTATTAGATAAGTTTTGTCGTGGCGAAGAGGTGAAAATAGAGTGTATCCGTGGGCCGCTGCCTGTCGATCATGCGTATTAACTCCACCGTCTTGAAATTGCATTTGCTTCTCCTATAGTATTTTTATCGCTAGACTAAATCGTTTTAGCGTATTCTATCAGAAACACATCTCACTTTGCAGTCATATCATATTTTGTTATTCTAAAATACTAGTCATCAGATTGTGGAGTATCCTCGATGAGCAATGTAATAAATTTTCTAACCGAAACAAATTATAAAACAATTACCACTGCCCAGAAAGGTGTTTTTTTAGGCGCAGAAGTTACCGGTGTGGACCTGTCTAAAAAATTATCTAAAGAAATTATTGAAGAAATTACCGATGCACACGCAAATTATGGCGTTCTCGTTTTCCCGGACCAATTTATATCATCAGATGATTTACAGCGCTTCGGACGGTATTTTGGAGAATTATCGGTCCATCCGTTTTCCACCAATACAGAAGGAAATCCGGAACTTATTATTTTTGATAATAAAGAGGGCAATCCACCCGCATCTACAGACGTCTGGCACACGGATGAAACTTTTAGAGACTGTCCACCAATGGGTACCATACTTTATTCGAAAGTAATCCCAAGCCATGGCGGTGACACTAATTTTGCAAGTATGGCTGCTATTTACGATGGTCTATCTGACCGTTTACAGAGTTTTTTATCTGGTCTCGAGGCTATTCATGACTTGGGACCTTTCAAAAACCTTTTCCCGGACACCCCAGAGGGACGTAAAAATAAATATTTAGCACAAGAAAAATACCAATCAGCAACCCACCCTATCGTTCGGGTACATTCCGTGACCGGCAAAAAAATATTATTTGTTAATCCACAATTTACAACACACATTAAAGGCATGGCTGAAGATGAAAGCCGATCAATCCTTGATATGTTGTTTAAAAAAACCCTCACGCATGAATATCACTACCGTCATAAATGGGATAAAAATATGCTCGTTTTTTGGGATAATCAAGCAATCCAGCACTCTGCGGTTCATGATTATTACCCACAGCAGCGTATGATGGAACGTGTAACTATAATTAACGAACACCAACCTATCGCAGATGCACCACCCCCTGATCCTGCTACTCTACGAAAATATCTGATGCCGCCGATTACACAGTTTTCTAATAGTCGTCAAAAAAGACACCACGACAAATAGCTAAGTTTATTTATACTTTAGGTTTAGAGGCTTGTGAGTAAACACCAGTACGTGGTACGCATAAGATTAAGGACTATAATAATATTATTAAAAGTAAAAATAATTTTAAACATCAGGTGGAGAAAAATTATGAAATATAAGTCATTAGGTATTTTAACGGCTATAGCGGCAGTTGCTACTTTTTCTGTAGCTAGCGCTGGAACTCTTGAAAACGTAAAAAAGAAAGACCTTCTCACATGTGGCGTAAGCACTGGTCTTCCTGGATTTAGTGATCCAGACAAAAATAAAAAATGGACTGGACTAGACGCTGACTATTGCAAAGCTGTTGCCGCCGCTGTTTTGGGCGATGCAAATAAAGTCAAGTTTGTACCTCTAACAGCTAAGGAACGTTTTACGGCTCTACAATCAGGCGAAATCGATATTCTATCTAGAAATACAACTTGGACACAGACCCGAGATACTTCGCTAGGCTTGAATTTCGCTGGCGTTACCTATTATGACGGGCAAGGTTTTATGGTAAGTAAGAAATTGGGTGTAAAAAGCGCAAAGGAATTATCCGGAGCAGCAGTTTGCATTCAAGCAGGTACAACAACTGAATTGAACCTAGCAGATTATTTCCGTTTTAATAACATGAAATATAAATCAGTTGTTTATGATACGTCCGACCAAACCATCAAGGGCTTTGAAGCCGGCCGCTGCGATATGCTGACTTCAGATCAATCACAGCTTTATGCTTTAATGACCAAATTAAAGGATCCTGCAAGTGCAATGGTTTTACCAGAAATAATCTCAAAAGAGCCTCTAGGACCAGTAGTCCGCCAAGGTGATGACGTGTGGTTCAATATAAATAAATGGACCCTAAATGCACTGATTAATGCCGAAGAAATGGGGATTACTTCTCAAAATATAAATGAAAAGAAGTCTTCGAAAGATCCAAGCGTCATGAGATTTGTTGGAAAATCTAAAAATCTAGGCAAAAAAATTAGTTTGGATAACTCTTGGGCTGTGAATATTATCGCGCAAGTTGGAAATTATGGCGAAATATTTGAACGAAATGTTGGCAAAAATACGCCCCTCAAGATTGCTCGTGGTCTAAATGCTCTTTGGAACAAAGGTGGTATTATGTATGCCCCTCCAATGCGTTAATCTAAAAATTTACTAAAATAACCCAACCCCCGGTCAGTTATCTTTATGTCCCAACCGGGGGTTGGTATTTTAATAAACTTTAACTTGGGGATAAATTTGTCCGAAGATTTTGCCTCCAGGGGAGTTCCTGCATCTAAGCCACCCCCTTGGAATGACCCCTTTATACGATCTATGTTTTTTCAAGTCATAGCAGTCTTATTATTAGGCTACTGCTTTTATTCTATTTTTGACAACACCCTGACCAATATGGAAAAACGGGGGATTACCACAGGTTTTTCCTTCCTTAGTGAAGAAGCCGGCTTTGGTATTTTAATGAGTTTGATCGAATATGATGAAACTTATAGTTATGGTCGTACATTTTTTGTCGGCCTACTTAATACGGCAGTTGTCGCTGCGTGTGGTATTATATTAGCAACATCAATAGGCTTCATAATCGGCATAGCAAGACTATCAAATAACTGGCTTATCGCAAAGTTAGCCACTATCTATATCGAAATTTTTCGAAATATTCCGCTTCTACTGCAAATTATCTTTTGGCAAATAGCAGTACTTCAAACCTTGCCAGGGCCTCGCCAAAGTCTAAGGATTGGTGATGCTTTTTTTCTGAATAATCGCGGTGTATTTTTACCTGACCCCAAGTTTGGTAAAGAATTTATCTTTGTTATTTCTGCATTTTTAATTTCTTTAATCAGTGCTTATATTTTTAAAATTTGGGCGAAACGGACACAAGAGAAAACGGGGCGACAATACCCGGTTGTATATGTTTCTCTTGGCTTAATTATCGGCCTTCCAACAATTATATTTTTTCTAGTGGGAATGCCTCTAACTTGGGAATATGCAAAACTCGAGAGGTTCAGCTTCTCCGGTGGCGCTAATATCATTCCAGAATTTATTTCACTACTTTGGGCTTTAACCATGTATACCGCGGCGTTTATAGCTGAAATTGTTCGCTCTGGTATTCTTGCAGTTGATCATGGCCAGACCGAAGCTGCGCGATCTTTGGGTTTACGTAATTCACTTACACTACGTTTAGTAGTCATACCGCAAGCATTACGGGTAATTATTCCTCCGCTCACAAGCCAATATTTAAACCTTACCAAGAACTCCTCCCTCGCGACGGCGATTGGTTATCCTGACTTAGTCTCAGTTTTTATGGGAACGACATTAAATCAAACGGGTCAGGCTGTTGAAATAGTAGCTATGACCATGGCGGTATACCTAACCTTTAGTCTTGTTATATCAATGTTTATGAATTGGTATAATAAGCGCGTTTCGCTGGTGGAGCGATAGAGAAATTATGGCAGATATTAAAAATTCGGCTGACTTATCACCACCCTCCGAAATAATAGGGCCTTTAGCTTGGTTGCGTTCCAATTTATTCTCATCGCCTCTAAATTCTATTTCAACCCTGATCGGTTTGTATATTGTCTATGCATTATTTATCCCAGTTATCGATTGGGCTTTTGTTAGTGCCGATTGGCTAGGTAATAATAAAGATGCCTGCAGCCTAAAAGGGGCTTGCTGGGTATTCGTCATTCAGCGTCTCGATTTTTTCATCTATGGATTTTATCCTGATGCTGAATATTGGCGTGTAAATATTATTTTTGTTTTACTCGCATTATTGATAATGCCCCAAATGGTAGAAAAAGCCCCCTACAAGAGGTTTTCTGGTTGGTTCTTTCTAACAGGATTCCCAATTATAGCTGGGGTTTTATTGCTTGGTGGAATATTAGGCCTAGAACCTGTTTCTACTGACAAATGGGGAGGCCTTTTACTGACACTTGTGATTTCCTTTGTCGGAATAATTGCCGCTTTACCTCTAGGGGTACTCCTTGCACTAGGCCGGCGATCCAAAATGCCTGCTATTAGGATCATATGCACGGCTTTTATCGAGTTATGGCGCGGGGTTCCATTAATTTCAGTTCTATTTATGGCCTCAGTAATGCTCCCTCTATTCTTACCCGATGGTGCTAATTTCAATAAATTACTTCGGGCATTAATTGGGATTGTTATGTTCCAGTCAGCTTATATGGCTGAAGTTATTAGGGGTGGACTGCAAGCCATCCCGAAGGGACAATATGAAGCTGCAGCCTCTTTAGGTCTTGGCTACTGGAAAAGTATGAGCTTAATAATACTTCCACAGGCATTAAAATTAGTTATTCCAGGAATTGTAAACACGTTCATTGCACTCTTTAAAGATACAACTTTAGTACTAATAATTGGTCTTTTTGACCTGCTCCAAACTGTTAATTCAGCAATTGTTGACCCAAATTGGCCCCAGGTTTCCACTGAAGGTTTTGTCTTTGCTGGTTTTGTTTTCTGGATATTTTGTTTTAGCATGTCTCGCTACAGTATAGCGTTAGAACGTAAACTAGATACTGGCCATAAACGATGACCACCGACTCGGAGAAAATAATGCAGGATAACACCAAACAAGAAATCGATAGCGAAAAACAATCAGAAGATATCATCAAACTAAATGGGGTCCATAAGTGGTACGGAGAATTCCACGTTCTAAAGAATATTAATTTATCGGTTCAACAAGGAGAACGCATTGTTATATGTGGCCCGTCGGGTTCAGGGAAATCTACCATGATCCGATGTATCAACCGTCTGGAAGAGCACCAGCAAGGTCAAATTATAGTTGATGGTGTGGAACTAACAAACGACCTCAAGCATATTGAAAAAATTCGCCGCGAAGTTGGTATTTGCTTCCAGCATTTCAACCTTTTCCCGCATTTAACCGTTATGGAAAACCTAACTTTAGCACCTATTTGGGTAAGAAAAGTCTCCAAAGAAGATGCTGAAAAAATAGGTATGGAGTATCTTGAACGGGTTAAAATACCCGAACAGGCAGATAAGTTCCCAGGACAATTGTCGGGCGGCCAGCAACAACGCGTAGCTATCGCACGCTCTTTATGCATGAACCCCAAAATAATGCTCTTTGATGAGCCAACTTCTGCACTCGATCCTGAAATGATAAAAGAAGTTTTAGATACCATGATTGAGCTAGCAGAAACTGGAATGACCATGTTATGTGTAACCCATGAAATGGGATTTGCTAAGACTGTAGCAAACCGGGTTATCTTCATGGATGAAGGCGAGATAATCGAGGCAAATGAACCTCATAAATTTTTCGATAATCCTGAGCATGAACGGACCAAGCTATTTTTAAGTCAAATCTTAGCTCACTAGCAAACTGACTAATTTATTAACTTTGTAATTTAGTAAATCTAAAATATTTTAGCGGTCGACACGCATCATTAAAAAGATACGCTGGCAGATAAAAAGGTGCTCGATGACATTTCCCAGTAATTCAATCAAGATTATTCTACCTTTTGGACCTCCCGGTTTCTCCAGCCGGGTAGGATTTTCATTACAGCCACACCTATCTAAATTTTTAAGAACAAAAATTACATTTGAGCATATAACTGGAGGACTGGGAGGATCTAATGGACCACGGGCGGCAGCCAAGTGTGCTCCGGATGGATATTCATTGTTGTTGGCAACAATCGGCAATATTGCTCTATTACCAAATATTCTATCAGATTACGGTATTGATCCAATTAAGAGTTTTATACCAGTCACTAAAATAGCAGTAACCCCCAATATTTTGGTAGCACGCACCGGACTTGGTGCAACATCGTTAAATGATATTTTAAAACTAGCGCAAGAACACCCTGGAAAATTAAAATTTCATGGGATTAATGAGCGAAGTATACACATGTTAGAATTTAAATCTCTAATAGCCGAGACCAGTATAAAACTAAACTCAATAAAACCAGAGGGTGGATCTGAAGGCGCGATTAGAGCTATGAAAAATGGCGAAATTGATTTGACTATCACAACTGGCCCGCGCTTATTAGAGGGTATCCGTTTAGGGGAGTTTGTAGCTATCGCGGCAATTTCAGATCAACGCACTACGTTCTATCCAGAAATTCCCACTATGGCAGAACTAGGACTCAAAACTATTGGGAGTGGTTCATGGACCGGACTATTTGTGCCCAAAGGTGTCCCAAATCATATACTAAAAAAGATTTTCGATGCCACGATATATGCAGCCCAAAAGAAAACTGTTGTGCAAGAACTCAATGAGCAGGCGGCAGTCATTGATCTCAATAATTCACTTGGAGACGCATTAGATTTTATAAAAAATGAAACTGATCGATTAAGAAAGGCCTGCGCCGCTTCCAATTTTTCGTGAGCATTTAAGAGCCGAGATCAATTTTTTATTACGATAGTTAAAAAATTCTTAGCTCTAGTTAACATCAACTATTTTATTATCCAATAAGTGGAAAATGACAAGCTACTTGATGACCAGAAACGATTTCATTTAGAATAGGCTCGTTGGTTGTACATTTATCCTGTGCTATCGGGCACCGATTCCTAAACCGGCATCCACTCGGTGGATTAAAAGGCGACGGGATTTCCCCCTTTAGAGCCTTCGATTTTGATAGCCCCCTATGACCAATCTCAGGAATAGTTTCAATCAAACCGGCTGTGTACGGATGGGCGGGATTTTTATATAATTGCTCAGAACCCGATAACTCACACACTTTACCAAGATACATTACTGCAACTCGGTCACTGACATTTTTTACCACCGCAAGATCATGACTTATAAACAGCAAGGTCAAGCCATAGCGCTCTTTCATGTCTTCAAGTAGATTTAATATTTGCGCTTGTACTGATACGTCCAACGCTGACACCGGTTCATCACAAATTATTAAATCTGGTTCGAGAATTAATGCTCTAGCGATACAAATTCTTTGGCACTGCCCCCCAGAAAATTGGTGAGGTCGTCTATCCATAACAATATCTGGATCCATACCAACAGCATTCAAAACATTCCGCACACGATGATCTATTTCATCTTTTTTCCTAATACCTGAAATAACTAAGGGTTCCGCAACAATATTTCCAACTTTCCGTCGCGGGTTTAATGATGAAATTGGATCTTGAAAAATAATTTGCATGCGTTTACGAAGGGGACGCATTTCGGCATGGCTTAAACCAGTAATTTCTCTCCCAGAAAATTTCACACTACCGGTCGTTGGGCTGGGCAATTGGATAATCGCCCTTCCCATAGTCGATTTACCACAGCCTGACTCACCGACGAGGCCCAAAGTTTCACCCTTTTTTATACTCAAATTTATGTCTGAAATCGCAAAAAAACTCTTACCTTGTACATTATATTCCATTGCAAGGTTACTAACCTCTAAGAGAGGTTCATCATTATTTATTTGTCCATCAAACATTATTTAATAGCTCCTATAGCTGCCGAATGATCTAATGGATACCAGCAAGCGAAACTATGCTCAGAATTTTTAAGTGCTCTTAGCTCCGGTACGTCGTTACCACATTTTTCATCTTTATACGAACAACGCGAATTAAAGCTGCAACCAGTTGGAAGATTAAGTAAATTTGGTGGCAGACCGGGTATAGCTTGTAACCTAGTATGAGGGGCATCTGCAAGAGACGGAGCAGAATTCATAAGGGCTTCAGTATAAGGCATTATTGGATTTGAAATAAGTTCATCGGTTGAACATTTTTCAACAATCTTTCCGGCATACATTACGGCTACGTCGTCTGTATACCCAGAGACTATACCGAGATTATGCGTAATTAGAATAACAGACATATCATGTTTTTTTTGCTGTTCTTTTAGCAAATCAAGAATTTGCGCCTGGATAGTTACATCCAAAGCGGTTGTTGGCTCGTCCGCAATTAGTAACTTTGGCTCGCATGCAATCGCAATCGCAATCGCAACACGCTGACGCATACCGCCTGACAAATGCATGGGATAACGACCAAGTTGTTGTTCAGCGTCGGGCATACCCACCGAACTAACTAATTCGGCTGCACGAATTTTGGCTAAACGCGAACTCATTCCCATCCGCTTGGTCAAAACTTCAGTAATTTGTTTACCAATTTTTTTTACTGGGTTAAGAGAAGACATAGGATCCTGAAAGACCATGGCTATTTCTCGCCCACGGATTTCACGCATCTCCTTTTCAGTTAAGTTGCGAAGATTCTGACCTTCAAATATTATTTCTCCGTCATAAAGAACTGAACCGTCTTTTGCGAGTATATCGATAATAGTTCTAGAGAGAACACTTTTGCCGGAACCTGATTCCCCAACAATACCAAGGGTTTTTCCTCTTTCCAAAGAAAAGGATACACCATCAACTGCACGTGCTACCCCTTTTGGAGTATCAAATTGAGTATACAAATTATTAACCTGCAATAGCGGCTCTGATACATCTATAATTGCCACCCAGCCTCCCCTTTTTTAATTGAATTAAACGTTTTTCTTACTCAAGAACGCTTTAATTAACTTTAGTTTTGCTTTCCTCTAACTTTCTTAAATTACCACAAATCATCCCAGTAATGGGGTTTTTCAAAATAACTCTTCAATTCATCAATAGACAATCTCTCCTTTGGTGACAAGAACCTTTAGTGCAGACATAACATAACATATAAACAGCAATCTTTTATTTTTTTGCTAGAAACAGTATTTAGCGAGAGAGTTAGGATCGACAAGTCCACAACAAACCACAGAACGTAAAACCTTTATACTTAAAGACGTTTTATTTTTCTTAATTCATGTGTAAAGTATAAAAAGTTGTAATTACTAATTTTAAATATTTAACATAATAGGAACTTTATAAAATGGGTTTAATTCCAGAATGATTAGTGGGTTCTATCAATGATGCGTTTCCAAAAAATGTATGCCTTGTCGGTGTTGCTCTTGACGATGGCTTTGCACAAATTAGTCCGCGTGGCAGTGTCTGCGTCTACGATGAAAATACTCTCGCCATTTGGGATCGTGGGAGCGGAAGGCCTCACAAAGGCAAAACAACTGCGACTGCTGTTAATGGCACGAAAATGACTGTTTATTATCGTAATACTGAATTTGGAGGCAAAGGTGGCAATGGTATGCTTCCTGCTGGAGGTATAGCTAGGTTTTATGGTTCCGCTGAAGTCCATTCCGAGGATGGTGAAGTGCGCGAAAAAATATGGAATACTATGCACCCTAAAGAAAGGGAGAACGACGCTGAAAAACTGGGCTATGCTGTGCTGATACGATTAGAAAGATCCGAGCAATTAAATATGAAGCCCCTTAATGATCTTCCGAGCCCAAAATAAATACCATTCTATTCAACTAAAGGCTGTTAATAAATTATTGGATAAGTATGAGTACTATAATTTTTTTGTAAATGGAACTTATGGCCAGAGCAGCAGATATATTAGTCTCAACACTAATTCATCATGGTGTTGATCGTGTTTTTTTGTGTACCGGGGGAGAGTTATCTTGCCGTAATTGATGCAATGTACGATGCCCCCAGTATCGACGTTGTAACGGCTCGGCATGAAGGTGGAGCAGCTTTCATGGCAGTTGCAGATGCCAAAATGACAGGTAAACC
>CAJQSN010000109.1 GCA_905614355.1 uncultured Rhodospirillales bacterium
GTCCAGGCAGTTTTTGCCTATGTTTGACAAATGAGATATACTCATTTCTGTCTTGGTAGTTTGGATATAGGGTTTCATCTAGATAACCTTAATTGGCTTTATCGTAAACAAGGGAGAATTTTAAATGCACAGAATTGGTCATGGTATAATGGGGTTGGTTGCCCTCCTGTTTTTAGGCGCAACCTCAATAGATACGTCAGAAGCTCAAGATTTAAGAGTGGGAGCTGGAAAGAATGTTGGAGGCATGATAGTTTTTGTGGCTCAGGGTAAAGGAATTTTTGCTAAACACGGTCTTAATACAAAGGTTGTAGTGCGAAAAACAGGAGCTGCTCTTACAAAATCCCTAGCAGCTGGAGAGATCGATTTTGCGCCTGCTACGTTTACCAATTTACCTGTGGCGCTCGAGAAAGGGATTAAACTAAAAGGCGTTGTTGGCTACGTTGGCGGACATTTTAACTCACCTACCAGTGATGGAAATATAGGTATTATTGCCCGAGGGAAGGGAATAAATTCTATCAAAGACCTGAAAGGTAAGAAAGTTGGTGTGAAGTTTGGTAGTGCTGGAGATTTATACTTACAGGAAATTTTACGGAAAAATGGTATGTCAAAAAGGGATATCAAGCGTATTAATGTCAGCCCATCAAGTTATGTGTCAGCTATCGACTCTGGCGGGATTGATGCTGTTGTCGCGTGGGAGCCAAAAGTGACAGATGCCTTAGATAAGATAAAGGGATCTAAACTTATTTCTCGCGGCGGAGGGCATGTATGCTTTTGCGCAGGGATGCACGGTAAGCCAGAGGTTGTTTATAAAGATCGCAAAAGAACGCAGGCTTTTGTTGATGCCATGGCGGAAGCAGCACATTTTCTGAGAGATCCTAAAAATGCTGACGAAGTAGCAGAGATTGGTTCGCGATTTCTCCGCGGTACTGCACCTTCCTTAGTAAAACGTTCAATTAAGCATATTGTTTATGACGCTCGTATTGGTGGTGGAACGATGGCTGCATTTAAGGGTTCTGTAAAATTGCTAATTGCCCAAAAGAAAATGAAAAAGCCTTATGATCCTGCGAGATATTTGGACACTTCTTTTATTGATGATACTATTAAGCGTCACCCAGAATGGTTTTCAGATATAAAATAGTTTTTAAATAGACTTTGTAAAATCTGGGTGCGGCTTTAACGCCGCACCCTTCCTTTATTATAAAACTTCAGGGAAATTTCATGCCTGCTAAGTTGGTTGTTCAAAATCTCACGCATCACTATCCAGACGAGTATACGGGTGAATCTGTTCACGCGCTGGAGAAAATAAATTTAACAGTGGAAGAAGGTGAGCTAGTAACAGTCGTTGGCCCAAGTGGTTGTGGCAAATCGACACTCCTTAACATTCTGGCAGGGCTCTTACCTTATCGCGATGGGTTGGTGTCTGTCGACGGCGTCAAAATAGAGGGGCCAGGATCTGACAGAGGCGTGGTGTTCCAGGAACATGCTATTTTACCATGGCGTAGTGTGGCGAAGAATATTGGTCACGGCCTGGAGCTAAAAGGTATGCCTGTCCAGGAACGGGAAACACGAGTTACTGATTTTATTAAGTTAGTTGGTTTGCAGGGCTTTGAAGATAAGTACCCTCATGAACTTTCTGGTGGAATGAAACAGAGATGTGCCGTTGCTAGAACACTGTGTGCGGACCCTGTAGTCATGTTAATGGATGAGCCATTTGCGGCTGTTGATGCCCAAACACGCATAACCTTGCAGGAGGAACTAAATCGAATCGCTATAGCAACAAAAAAAACCATCATTTTTATCACTCACGCTGTTGATGAGGCCGCCTTTTTAGGAGATCGATGCTTTGTTTTTTCAGCCAGACCAGGGCGTCTAAAAGCAATTGTCGACATTAATATCGCACGTGAAAAAAGAATTTGGTCTGCAATGAATGTTAATAAAGAATTTCTACGTTCACGTGATGAGATCCTTCGGTTAGTTAGGGAGGAGGTTAACATTGCTGTCGAGGAATAACCTCAATCGTTTCCTAGCATTTTGGAGACATTTCTCAGGTGCTGGTGCTATTAATTTAGCATTTGTTATTTTTGGAATATTATTAGTATGGACGCTGATATCCCATGCTATCGAAAACCCTGCTCGATATCTACCCTCACCTATAGCTGTAGCCTTATCATCATTTGATATGGTTTATAAGGGGTTATTGCCTAGCTATTTTGGCGATACTATTGGCCGCTTGGTTGTTGGTAGTATATTTGGTTTAGCCTTGGGTATCCCGTTTGGTTTGATTTTAGGAATTAATCGTACGGTAGCAGACATGTTCTACCCGATAATGAATTTTTTCCAATCGATTTCTGGCATTGCGATTTTTCCAATAATTGTGGTGTGGTTTGGAAATAGTGATAAAACAATTTTTATTGTCATTTTGTATACTAGTTTTTTTCCTATAGCATTTACTGTTTTAAGTGGTGTGCGAGAAATTCCTATGAAGTACATACATGCCGCACGTACTTTAGGTGCAAATAAATTTCAAATTATGCGTGATGTATTGTTACCTGGATCTTTACCGCACATTGCTACCGGCTCACGACTTAGTATCGGATTTGCTTGGCGTGCTGTGATAGCAGGAGAAATGCTGGCTGGTCGCGAAGGTCTCGGTTGGATGATATTCACGGCTCAAGATGTTGATAGAACTTCAGAAGTTATCCTAGGTATGTTATTAATCGGGTTGTCATGGATTATACTAGACCATTATCTGCTGCGACCGTTTGAGGCGGATACTATTGAGCGTTGGGGGCTTGTTCAACGATGAGTATAGTCAGCACATTATCAATAAATATTCAAAAACGGATTGGTCGGCAACGCCTTAGAAAATTTTTTCTCGGATCTATACCCTTTTTGGTTTTAATTACTGTCTGGCATTTAAACGAAGTATTTGATTGGTTGGCTCCAGTATTCATCCCAAAAGTTAGCGAAGTCTGGGATGCATTATTTATACTGCAAGAAGATTGCGAAGGATTCAGCGCGGCTATTCTCTTGGATCAGAGCTGTATGATGTCGACCCATATACTGTCCAGTGTTGGGCGGGTTATTCTAGCTGCAATTATTGGCCTTCCTGCAGGTATTGCTCTTGGTATTTTTGCGGGAATGAGCCGTCCAATCTCTAAGGTGCTAGAGCCGATCGGAGTGTTTGCTAATTCAATCTCAGGTATAGCTTGGATTCCTTTAGCTATAGTTTGGTTTGGGGTTGGATGGATGACAACCCTATTTATTATGCTTAATACAATTTTCTGGTTAATGTTTTTCAATGCGATGTTAGGCGTTAGGAGCATAGCAAAAGTCTACGAACAAAGTGTTCTAACTATGGGTGGAAATCGTTGGGATGTAATTACTAATGTTTATCTGCCAGGTGCTATGCCAAGTATTATTTCGGGCATGCGAATGTCAATGGGCTTTGGTTGGCGCGCTCTTATTGCGGCAGAAATGATTGGCGGTGATAGTGGGCTTGGATTTATGATTTTTACTTCTGCCTCAGAATTTAAGATTGAAGAAGTGTTTCTTGGTGTCATAATTATCGCCTTAATATTTCTTGCGACCGACCGTTATTTTTTAATGCCGCTTGAAAAATGGACGGTTCATCGTTGGGGGCTTGTTTGGAAACCGCATTAATGTCAACGAAAGTTATAACAAAAGATTCAAAATGGCAGCCTCGTCACTGGTATAATCGTCGCGATGCGAGATTTGTTCTAGTTGTATTCAGTCTAGTGGCTGTTTTTTACTGCTGGGGTTATATAATGGGGCCCTCGCGTTTAAGTACTAATTTGTCTAAGCTAATTGAAAAACATGATGTGCCCGTTAATTTAGTAATCACATCTAATTTCCCTGCGCAGGAATTCCATTTGGGAGTTTTTCAAGAAGTCGGAACAATTCGTGGTACTAAGGGGCGAGATACATTTCTGTATAAAGTAAAACCAAAAGACATTAGAATGCTTTCACGTAAATATTGGGTTGATCGTATTAATATTGCCCCCCCCCCTGGACAAGTAAGTGGATCTAAGAATACATTTGATTTTACGGTTCGATTCGGATTTTGAAAATGCAGGTTAATTTTTTTGAAGCCCGCCCGTGTATTGTTATTAACTATGATTGAATTGTATGGACTCAATAATTGCGATACCTGCCGTAAGGCCATTAGAGACTTAAAAGAAGGGGGTTTTGATTATAATTTCTCTGATTTTAAGAGAGATGGTCTTAGTCTAGCTGACGTTGAGAGTTGGTTGATTTTGGCAGGATGGGATGTCTTGGTTAATAAACGCGGGACGACCTGGCGTGGATTGACTGATAGTGAAAAAGCTGATTTGAACGACGAGAAGATATTGTCACTAATAATTAAGTACCCAGCTCTTATAAAGCGCCCGGTGTTTAAAGTTGGAAATAAATTAATTATTGGTTACAAAGAAGAACAAAAGAAGGCGCTTGGTTTATATGGTTAGAGCTGGAGAGAAATATGAAAACAGATTTAGAAAGAGATGAGTTCCTCGTTCTTTTAGAGAAGTTGAGAAGTGAAGACGACAGTATAATATTAGCTACTGTTGGTGATATTAATTCTAAAATGATGGTAGCTGAAGTGTCCTGGGATGACTTGTTAATATCTCAAGATGATATCCAGGTAGATAATGAAGCGGATGCAGAGGATCAAGACGCTAACAATGATAACGACAGTAATGTTACTTTTGAGCCTTTGAATGATGAAGAAAAACGAGAAGCAGAAGATTTGATTGGTGCCATTAGAAATATGAAAGTATCTGGATCCACCAAAAAAGAACTTGATGAATACGCCAGTGATATTAAAGAGGGTGAGTTTGAGCTAATGGATCTTCGTTATTTACGTGCGTTGAAGGCAAGGTTGTCAGTTTAGATTTATGGCCACTAAGTTGATTTATCATATTTGCCAAGAAACCGAATGGAATGTTGCAAAAAGTTTCGGAATTTATACTGGATCTTCTCAAGATCAAAAAGATGGATTTATTCATTTTTCCAACGGGTCGCAGATTGTCGGAAGTGCGGCTAAACATCGTGCTGGCCAAGATAATTTAGTTTTACTGGAAGTTGATGAGCAAAAGTTAGGTCCTTCTTTACATTGGGAGTTATCTAGTAATAATGAAAAATTTCCCCATCTTTATGGCGAGTTGCCAATCGTAGCGGTTACTCGTAGCTTTAAGTTAAAATTAAATCCAGATGGAACGCACTCATTTCCTGGAGAGTGGAATCTTGCATAAGGTTTTAAAGTTCCTGTTGGGCCAATTGCTACGGGTATTTATCAGAATCAAACCACTAGCCTTGAGCTTAAGAGCAAAAATTTAATTTAGCTGATGCCGGATTTTTCATTAGAAAAAAAGTACTTTGAGAGAGGTTTGAGGAGTATTGCTGGGGTTGATGAGGCGGGGCGTGGATCGTGGGCCGGACCAGTTGTGGCCGCAGCTGTTGTTTTTGAAAAGAAAGAATGGCCAAATATTATTAATGTTGGGCTCGACGATTCTAAAAATCTTTCATCTAAGCGACGGCGGAATTTTTTTAATATTATTAAAGATAACGCTGATGTCGGTGTAGGATCAGCCAGCGTTCTAGAGATCGATCAGATTAATATCTTGCAGGCTACTTTCATGGCTATGGATAGGGCTCTAGGAAACCTACAAGTTACTCCGGACTATACTTTAATTGATGGTGATAAGGTCCCTCCAGTTAGATATCCAGCTGAAGCAATTGTGAAAGGGGATACTCGGTCAATTTCGATAGCCGCCGCATCAATTGTAGCTAAAGTGACCCGGGATGAATTAATGATTGAGCTGGGTCTTAATTTCTCTAATTATGCTTGGGAACGTAATATGGGATATGGCACAAAAAAGCATAGAGAGGGATTGGAGAGATTTGGTGTGACCGAACACCATCGAAAAAGTTATAAACCTATTATCAATATATTGAGACTTCAGGACAGCTAACTCCTATATGTTGATAGTTTGATTCTAGTTAAGCTATTGAATCCAAATAACTCTTGACGCGGAATCCCGAAAGAATCAGTATGCCGGCATTATGGCAGGTCAAAAAAAATTAAACTTAAATCATATTCTCGAGGGCGATAGCGTCGAGATGATGAAAACACTCCCAAGCGCTTCGGTTGATCTAATTTTTGCAGATCCACCATATAATCTGCAATTAGCTGGAGATTTGCTTCGACCAAATAACTCTAAAGTAGATGCCGTCGATGACGAGTGGGATCAATTTGAGAGTTTTGCAGTCTACGATAAGTTTACGCGATCTTGGCTAACGGAAGCGAGGCGAGTGTTAAAAGAAACCGGTTCACTTTGGGTTATAGGCAGTTATCATAATATCTTTCGTGTTGGTACAGCGCTCCAAGATATGGGTTTTTGGATATTAAATGATGTAATTTGGCGTAAGACAAATCCTATGCCTAACTTTAGGGGTAAGCGGTTTACAAATGCCCATGAAACCTTAATTTGGTGTTCTAAGGGACAAGGTGCTAAATATAAATTTAATTATGATGCAATGAAGGCTTTAAATGAAGATCTGCAAATGCGGTCAGATTGGTTGTTATCAATCTGCAATGGTAGTGAGCGTATTAAAAAAAAGAGTGACGGGAAAAAAGCACATCCTACACAGAAACCTGAGTCCCTTCTACACCGAGTTATCCTAGCTTCTACAGATCCAGGAGACGTTGTGCTTGATCCATTTTTTGGATCGGGGACAACGGGTGCTGTGGCAAAAAAACTTGGAAGGGATTTTGTTGCGATTGAGCGGAATAAAAATTATATTGCTGTAGCTAAAAAACGTCTAGCCGATATTCCGGGTCCTTCGGACATTAGTCTCGTCACAACGCCGTCAAAGAAGAAAGAGCCACGCATTCCTTTTGGCTGGCTGGTTGAAAGGGGTTTATTGGAGCCAGGAACAGTTTTAAGCGATACTAGGCAACGCCATACGGCAAGAGTAAGGGCGGATGGCTCTATCATTAGTTCTGAACATAGAGGCTCTATACATTCGGTGGGGGCTTTGGTTCAAGATGCCCCTGCATGTAACGGTTGGACATTCTGGCATTTGGATATTAAGGGTCAGATGATACCAATTGATACACTTCGTCAGAAATTAAGGGCGGAGCTTCATTAGTTTGGGAGCTTCTAACGGGTAGGAATTGGTGTATCACCTTCATAGTCGTAAAAACCCTTCCCAGTTTTGCGACCAAGCCATCCTGCTTCAACATACTTGACCAGGAGAGGGCAGGGGCGATATTTGGTATCGGCCAAACCTTCATGGAGAACTTGCATTACGCTGAGGCAAGTGTCCAAGCCAATAAAATCAGCGAGTTCGAGAGGGCCCATGGGATGGTGGGCGCCAAGTTTTAAGGCTGTATCTATTGCTGCGACAGTACCAACTCCTTCGTAGAGGGTGTAAACAGCCTCATTAATCATAGGAAGAAGAATTCTGTTAACTATAAACGCTGGGAAATCTTCTGAGCTGACGGCTGTTTTACCAAGTTTACTGGTAAAATCACGGATAGACTCGAAAACATCTGGATCTGTTGTGATACCCCTAATTAATTCAACCAGTTCCATTAATGGTGCTGGATTCATAAAGTGAATGCCCATAAAACGTTCTGGGCGATCGGTTTGAGCCGCGAGCCGTGTGATTGAAATTGAAGACGTATTAGTAGATAAGATGGCGTCGTCTTTTAGGATTGGGCAAATTTGTGCAAAAATTGCCTTTTTTATATCTTCATTTTCAGTCGCGGCTTCAATAACTAAATCACAATTTTTGAGGCTACTAAAATGCGTATTTGTAGAAACTCTTGCCAAAGTATCTTTCTTATTTTTTTCAGAAATTTTACCACGAGAAACCAAGCGGCTTAGATTTTGGTCTATTATTGCGGTTGCTTTTTCTAATGCACCCCCGTCAATATCTACAAGCATTACATTATTGCCAGATCCGGCACATACGTGTGCAATACCAAGGCCCATTTGGCCAGCCCCTATAATACCTATATTATTTATTTCCATTTTAAAGTCCGCTCTTTACATTCTGCTTATTGATTTTACTTATTTAACTCAGCTTCCAATTCTGGAACCGCGTCAAATAAATCTGCAACAACTCCATAATCTGCGATTTGGAAAATTGGTGCTTCTTCATCTTTATTAATTGCGACAATAACTTTACTATCTTTCATTCCTGCTAAATGCTGAATGGCGCCGGATATGCCCACAGCTATATAAAGGTCTGGTGCTACTATTTTGCCAGTTTGGCCAACCTGGTAGTCATTTGGTACAAAACCAGCATCAACTGCTGCTCGTGATGCACCAACGGCAGCGCCTAATATATCGGCTATTTTTTCTAGCATTGCAAAATTCTCACCATTTTGCATGCCTCTCCCTCCTGAAATAATAATACTTGCTTGAGTTAATTCAGGTCGGTCTGATTTACTTAACTGTGTACTGACAAACTCTGATTGATTAGGGTTTTTAGCGGCATCAATCTGAATAATTTCAGCAGTCGTTTCACCTTTACTGGCGGCATCAAAAGCAGTGGCTCTAACAGTTAATACTTTTATTGGGTCAATTGATTGGACCGTGGCTATAGCATTCCCAGCATAAACTGGCCGATCGAATGTTTGGGTGTCGTGAATAGCCGTAA
>CAJQSN010000110.1 GCA_905614355.1 uncultured Rhodospirillales bacterium
TCTGTTGAAACATAAGAAATTATTGCCATTAGAAGACTATCTAATCATTTATGACAATAAATAAAGCGCTTCGCGTTTTTCTTCCTTTTGCTTTTGGGTTTTACCTGTCGTATCTTTATCGTTCCGTCAATGCGATAATAGCGCCTGATTTGATACAGGAAATTGGGATTGATGCTGCAAATCTAGGTCTTTTGAGCAGTGCTTATTTCATTTCATTTGCTGCTTTTCAGATACCTTTGGGGATAATTCTAGATCGAGTAGGTCCCCGTAAGGTCGAGGCCATTTTGCTTCTTTTTGCTGCTTTAGGAGCGGTAATATTTGCATCATCTGATTCATTGCTAAATCTTATTATTGGGCGCGCTTTTATAGGGTTAGGGGTTTCAGCATGTTTAATGGCCTCATTTAAATCCTTTGTTGACTGGTTTCCAAAAGAACGCCTTCCTTTGTCCAATGGAGCAATCATGATGGCTGGAGGCTTGGGCGCCCTCACCGCAACGGCGCCAATTGAGTTTGTTCTTCAGTTTACTGATTGGCGGGGCATTTTTTGGATACTTGCGATCATGACGTTGGTTAGCGCAGCTTTAATCTATTCTGTCGTACCAGAGCGGCCTGACCAGGATAGAATAGTGACTGACATGACATTGCGTAATCAGCTATCTGGTTTGCGAGAGGTCATAAGTAATCGCGAATTTCAGCGTTATGTACCTATTTCGGTAACTTCTCAAGGGTCTATGCTTGCATTGCAAAGTTTATGGATAGGCCCTTGGCTGCGCGATGTGGGCGGGTTGACACGGGAGGAATCTGCTAGCCATTTATTCATAATGGCCGTGGCTTTAGCAATCGGCTTTTTATCTTGGGGAATTATCGGTGAACGTTTAGGGCGTTATGGGGTTTCGCCGATGAAAATCTCATTAATAGGTATTTGTATATTTTTAATAACTCAGATTATTATTATTTCAGAACCAGTATCTTTTATTTTACCCGTATTAGTACTTTTTGGTTTCTTTGGCACTGCGGGGTCATTATCGTACGTTGGTTTGATCGATAATTTCCCAAATTATTTATCAGGCAGGGTCTATACGACAGCTAATCTTTTGGTGTTTACATTGGCTTTTATTGGCCAATGGGGCATAGGTCTGATCATTGATTTATGGCCACAAGTTGGTAAAGGGCATTTTTCCCAAATCGGATATCAAGCAGCTTTCTCGGCTGTGTTGTTTATCCAAATTATTTCTTTTTTGTGGATTGGAATATCAAAGATGCTTTGGCGGCAGAAATAAATAATTATATTATCATGTCTTCAAAACCTGGATGACACCTGATATACCTTTTATTAATTATAAAATTTAACCAGAAATAAAAAGAGTTATAAAATGATTTCCCGTTATAGTCGTCCGGAAATGGTTGCCATTTGGGAACCTGAGAATAAATTTCGAATTTGGTATGAGATAGAGGCTCATGCTTGCGATGCGCAAGCTGAGCTTGGTATAATTCCAAAAGAAGCTGCGCAGGCAGTTTGGGAGAAAGGTGCTTTTGAAGTTGACCGGATTGATGAAATCGAACGTGAAACTAAGCACGATGTGATAGCATTCTTAACTAATTTGGCAGAACATATTGGTGACGAGGCTCGTTTTGTACATCAAGGCATGACCTCCTCTGATGTGTTAGATACATGTTTAGCCGTTCAGTTAACGCAAGCAACAAAGATTTTAATAGCGGGTATTGACCGTTTATTGGCCGCACTTGAAAAACGCGCCTTTGAATTTAAGATGACGCCTATGATGGGTCGTAGTCACGGTATTCATGCAGAGCCAACTACGTTTGGCATTAAGTTAGCAACTTTCTTTGCCGAGTTTTCCCGCAATAAAGATCGTTTGATCCAAGCAGGTGAGGATATTGGTACATGTTCCATTTCGGGTGCTGTCGGTACTTTTGCCAATATTGATCCCTTTGTTGAGGAGTACGTAGCAAAAGCCCTGGGATTACGGCCGGAGCCTGTTTCTACCCAGGTTATCCCTCGCGATCGCCATGCCATGTACTTTTCTGTTCTAGGTATAATTGCAAGCTCTATTGAGCACCTTGCAACTGAAATTAGGCATATGCAACGCACTGAGGTTAGAGAGGTTGAAGAGTTTTTCTCTAAGGGTCAGAAAGGCTCGTCGGCTATGCCGCACAAACGAAATCCTATATTAACTGAAAACCTTACAGGTCTGGCACGGATGGTTCGCTCCGCTGTTGTGCCGGCTCAAGAAAATGTTGCTCTTTGGCATGAGCGTGACATTTCGCACTCTTCAGTAGAGCGTATGATAGGCCCAGATACCACAATAACTCTTGATTTTGCTCTTAATCGCTTAGGTGGTGTAATTGAAAATTTACTCGTTTATCCAGATAATATGCAAAAAAATCTTGATGAATTGGGTGGTCTAATATTTTCACAGCGCGTTCTACTTGGTTTAACGCAGGCTGGCGTTAGTCGCGAAGATTCCTATTTAATTGTTCAACGTAATGCGATGAAAGTTTGGGAAGAAGGTGCTGAATTCTTAGCGGCACTTAAGTCTGATAAAGATGTGTTTTCACAAATTAGTCCCAAGGAATTGGAGGCTCTTTTTGATATAGATTACCATACTAAAAACGTTGA
>CAJQSN010000111.1 GCA_905614355.1 uncultured Rhodospirillales bacterium
AGTCCAACTATATATATAAAACACTGGCTTACATCAAATACATTATTCCCACTCAATCGTCCCAGGTGGCTTGGATGTTACATCATAAACCACTCTGTTGATGCCGCGGACTTCGTTGATGATACGGTTTGCGACGCGTCCCAGGAATTCCATTTCAAAAGGAAAAAAATCTGCCGTCATGCCATCAGTTGAAGTGACAGCCCTTAAAGCACAAACAAAATCATAAGTACGGGTATCGCCCATCACGCCCACTGTTTGTACGGGAAGTAAAACTGCAAACGCTTGCCAGATTTCATTATAAAGACCGGCTTTACGGATTTCATCGAGATAGACAGCATCGGCGTGTTGAAGGATCTCTATTTTGTCTAGTGTTATGTTGCCTGGAAGGCGGATTGCCAGACCGGGCCCGGGGAAAGGGTGCCTACCGACAAATGCCTCTGGGAGCCCGAGCTCTTTCCCGAGTACTCGAACTTCATCTTTGAACAACTCGCGGAGCGGCTCGATTAATTCCATATCCATTCTTTCAGGTAATCCACCAACATTATGGTGCGACTTAATAGTGACGCTTGGCCCGCCATCAAACGAGACACTTTCTATAACATCTGGATAAAGTGTTCCTTGAGCAAGAAAATCCACATCACCAATTTTATTTGCCTCTTCTTCAAATACATCAATAAAAGTGGCACCGATTATTTTACGTTTTGTCTCAGGGTCAGTTATACCATCCAGCTTGCTTAAAAATAGGTCGCTGGCATCGCGGTGGATTAGAGCTATATGGTAGTGATCGCGGAATAATGTGACCACTTCATTGGCTTCACCCATTCGCATCATACCAGTATCTACAAAAACGCAAGTGAGTTGCTCACCAATAGCTTCGTTCAGTAGGACTGCAACGACTGAAGAATCGACGCCACCTGAAAGTCCGCAAATTACCTTATTTTTACCAACCTGAGTTCGAACTTTTGTAATTTCTTGATCTTTAAATGCATCCATTGTCCAATCACCACTGCAACCGCAAATCCGGTGGGTGAAGTTTTTTATTAGTTTAGCACCATTAACTGTGTGTACGACCTCTGGGTGAAATTGGACAGCATAGAATTTCTTAAAGTCATTAGCGATGGCAGCAAAAGGTGCATTTTTAGAAGTGCCAACTACGCGGAAACCGTCTGGAAGCGATTCAACACGGTCGCCATGGCTCATCCAGACTTGTTCTGTTGCACCTATGTTCCAGCTATTATTAAAAAGTTGGCAATCAGCAATTACCTTTAGTTCAGCGCGGCCAAATTCTTTCTTTTCTGAGTTGGCGACTTTGCCTCCCAATTGCTCAACCATAGCTTGTTGGCCGTAACAAATACCAAGGATGGGTATGCCCATGCTAAAGATGCCATCATGTACGCGAGGAGTGTCAATGTTAGTAACCGACGCTGGGCCACCTGACAAAATGATACCATTTGGTTTGTAATTAAGGACTGTTTCTTTTGTAACTTTATTGAATGGTTGGATTTCGCAATATGTTCCACTTTCGCGCACTCTACGGGCAATAAGTTGGGTCACTTGAGAGCCAAAATCGATGACTAAAATGGATTCTACCATACGGTGAATTCTACGCGAACCATCATCCAAATAAAAGCGCTATTAGATTAAATTTTATTAATAAATACTATGGAATTTTGCTGCATACCTTTAATTTTTTTATATCTTAAATAGGTGTTTTATTATAAAGCCCTTTGTATCTCAAAGAAGCTCCTTCCTTAGACCCGGTCTCCCTTTCTCTAAGGCGCTGGCTAAATCTTCCCAGGCATAACCAATTTCATTTAGCACCGTACCCCAAAGTTTTTCTTCGCGTTCGCTAACACGTTTTCCACCCATAACTTCATAGAAAAAACGCGATGGATTTAGAGCTAAGACCCAAATGAGGGCTGTGTTATAATTTCGGGCAATCATAATGTTGAAAAGCCCCGCCAAGAGTTGTTCCCCGTATCCCTTGCTCTGGTGGTTTGGATGAATGTAAAGAGTGTACACTTCTCCGCTATGAGTGGTGACGCGGTCGCGGTTAAACCCACAACTGCCAACGCCGACTACACAGGATTTGTCTTCTTCTATGACTAAAATTTGCTCTTTCCTTGCTCCTTCAACATTACTAATAGCCCGAGCCCACATCACCATTTGGCGCTCTACCGACATTTCTATAAGAACTTTATCGGGAAGAATCCCGGCGTAGGTTGAGCGCCAAGCTTCTACATAAATATCGGCGATTGCTTCGACATCTTCACTATTAGCAGGGCGTATTTCAGCTATTATTTCTCTCCAGCACGGCTACAAAAAATCCATCTGTATTATGCCTGGCTGGGGTTAAGGAAAGGTAAGTATCATTTGAAATAGCATTTTTTGGGCAGTCAGTACCAATTACGCGTTCCCAGATTTGGGAAATAGGCATGGCATTAAATTCAGAATATTGTTTTAAAAACCACTCTATTTGATGTTCGTTTTCATCCGGTAATATGGAACATGTAGCATAGATTAGTCGGCCTCCGGATGGTATGAGATCTACTGCTTTATTCATAATTTTTTTCTGTAAATCGATGAGCTCTTTAAGGCGCTCAGCTGTTAAGCGCCACTTTTGTGCCGGGGCCCGTCGCCAAGCACCGGAACCGGAACAGGGGACATCTATTAGAACACGCTCTGCTGTTGTCGCATGCTGGTCATACCAGGGATCATTATCGTTCGTGAGCAAGTGTCGGGTCACGTTGGATACCCCCCCACGCCTGAGGCGAGGTTTTAATTTTTTTAAACGTTCCTCGTCTGTATCACAGGCGATCAATGGGCCACCATCTTTCATTACGGCGCCTAATGCTAAGGTTTTACCACCCGCGCCTGCGCAAAGGTCAATGGTTTTCATGTCAGCTTTAGTTTCTACCAACAGTGCAATAAGCTGTGACCCTTCGTCTTGGATTTCAACAAACCCGCCTTTTAAGGCGGTTGATGCCTGAAGATTAACCCTATTTTTGATACGTAAACCAAAAGGGGACAACGTTGTTGGTTCAGCTTCAATGTGATCTTTTTGCAGAACCATTAATGCACGAGCACAGTCACCTTTAAGTGTGTTGACCCTTAGGTCGAGTGGCGCTGGTTGATTAAGCGCGATGGCCTCACTTAAAAAATTAACACCCCATATTGGTGACAATTTTTTAGCAATCCACTCGGGCAACTCAGCTTTGATTTGTTGCGGATAAGAAATATCTTTGAAAGACGTGTCCTTAAGTTTTGCAAGAAGTTTTAACTCATCTTTAGTAAGTTCTGTTGGCGAGTATCCCTCGCTATTGAAGATAATACTAAACTCCTCTCGAGAGGTCCTATCTGACAATAGTAAGTCGGCTATAACGCTCGCCCGACTGCCATTTTCACCGATCAACCAATTTAGACGAGCTTGCCTGCGTAAAATGTGAAAAACCCGATCTGTAATCGCCCGGCGATCTTTGGATCCTATATAACGGCGCCCTCGAATATAAGCTGAAACCACATCTTCAGCAGGTGAACCAGATCGTTGTATTTTTTCAAGAATTTCAATGGTTGCGGCAATTCGTGCTCCTGGCGTCATAAAGGGCTAACCATCCACTCGATAATTTGGAGCTTCTCTTGTAATTGTGACGTCATGGACATGGCTCTCACGTAGTCCAGCAGCAGTGATTTTGCGGACACGACAATTCATTTGCATATCTGAAATTGTTGAGTTCCCAGTATAACCCATTGAAGAACGCAGGCCTCCTACTAACTGATAAATTACATTGATAACAGACCCTTTGTACGGGACACGCCCCTCGACACCTTCTGGAACTAATTTTAGATTATCAGAAATCTCTTCTTGAAAATAGCGATCAGCGGAACCTCTTGCCATAGCACCTAATGAACCCATGCCACGATAGGATTTATATGAGCGCCCTTGAAAAAGAAAAACTTCCCCTGGGCTTTCTTCGGTACCAGCAAAGAGCGAGCCAATCATAACGCAATCAGCACCAGCTGCAATGGCTTTGGCTATGTCACCAGAATATTTGATACCACCATCGGCGATTACTGGAACGCCAACTTTTTTGCAGACACTGGCAACTTCCATTACAGCTGTAAATTGAGGCATGCCAACGCCTGCGATCATGCGAGTTGTGCAAATTGTTCCTGGCCCAATGCCGACTTTTACAGCGTCGGCACCTGCATCTATGAGCGCTCGTGCTGCATCTGCTGTGGCTATATTACCTGCGAGGACTTGGGTGTAATCACTAAATTTTTTAATTCTCTCGACGGCGGTTAAAACGCCTGAGGAATGTCCATGTGCAGTATCTACCACAATTAAATCAACTCCAGCTTCAATCAACATTCTAGCTCGTTCAAATCCAGCATCACCAACACCTGTGGCAGCAGCAACTCGAAGCCGACCTTTTTCATCCTTACAGGCATCAGGATAAGCCTTTGCCTTATCCATGTCTTTGACCGTTATTAGGCCAATGCATGAGAACCTATCATCAACAACTAAGAGTTTTTCAATCCGATGTTGATGGAGAAGTCGCTGGGCTTCATCTAAATTAACGCCTTCTTTTACTGTAATGAGTGATCGACCTTCACGGTCGCTAGTCATTAGCTCGTGGATTTTTTGACTGGGATCAGTTGCAAAACGAACATCTCGATTGGTTAAAATTCCAACTAATTTACCATTATTTTCTTCGACTACCGGGAAACCCGAAAATCCGTTGCTGATCATAAGTGCCCGTGCTTCGGCTAAAGTAGCATTTGGTTGGATAGTGACTGGATTTACAACCATTCCAGATTCAAATTTTTTTACTTTTATAACTTCAGCTGCTTGTTCCATTGGCTCTAGATTTTTATGGATAACGCCAATACCACCAGCTTGAGCCATAGCAATAGCTAGACGACTTTCTGTTACTGTATCCATGGCTGCTGAAAGTAACGGAACACCTAGCTCAATCGATTTGGTTAGTTTAGTTTGAGTATTGGCATTGGCAGGCAGGACATCCGATCTTGCCGGTTCCAGCAAAATATCGTCAAAGGTTAAGCCTTCAAGAATTTCCATTGTATTTTGCCATTACTATTTTACGTTGGCCAATATCAACTTTTCCAGTATGGATAAGGATGCGTCCATCAGCAACCAGCTCAATCCATTGATCTAAGCTAGGGTGTGAAGCAATACTTGGATTTCTAGCCATATTATACTCCTTCGCTTACTAGTCGCTCTATAGCATTAAGTATCCGACGATGAGAGCCGCAACGACACAAATGATCATGCAAGGCTTCATGTACTGCTTCAAGACTAGGCTTAGGATTTTTCTCAAACAACGCTGTGGTTGCAACCACTATCCCAGAAGTACAATAACCACATTGAGCAGCACCTTCTTCTAAAAATGCTTGCTGAACAGCGTTTAAATTCCCGTCCTTTGATAGACCTTCAATGGTTATAATTTTATGTTCTCTAAATTCGGAAGCTGCACGAACACAGGAATTTGTAGCCACACCATCTACTAACACAACACAAGCGCCGCATTGCTCCTGCCCGCAGCCTAATTTTGGGCCAGTTAAACCAAG
>CAJQSN010000112.1 GCA_905614355.1 uncultured Rhodospirillales bacterium
AAATAATACAGTCACTATAGTACTCTCACTCAACAGTAATTACGCAATCGGAAATCTTTATAAAAAAATCTCAGAAATTGTGAGTGAAATTAATTAGATTAAAGTTATTCTGTACTATGTGACTTCCCCGTGAATGTGTACGTAAGAAATACAAAGGGTGTTAAGTAGCTCAATGAAAAAAATTTTAGCGATCACAGTTCTTAGTTTGTCATTGAGCACTTCTTTAAATGCAAAACAGTTAAGTAAATCTCCATTTATTCCAGACAACATTCAAGATGAATTTAAAAAGCTACCTATCAAACATAAGATTAAGTTCTGTGGTTAAGAAGTTTTTATTTGAATAAATTTATTATATTTAATTATCTATTTACAATAATTTAATACTGAATAAGCCGCTATAGCTCAGTTGGTAGAGCATCTGATTTGTAATCAGAGGGTCCCGAGTTCGAATCTTGGTGGCGGCACCACTTTTCTCCTTTAGAATCAAAAGATTATATAAAGTAGTAAAATAGAGTACTTAACGTATATCCTATTAGGCTAACGTATGGGCTAACATTTGGCGTAATTATTTGGGTGCTTGTCAGGGAATTGTTGAACTCAAACTATTATCCTACCCACGTCTGTACCCACGTTTAGATTGCTGGTTATTAAACCTTAAATCGTGTTTAGCTCTTCACAATAATTACCTTTATATTTTTCAGCAACGGCAACAATCGATCGGGATATGTCCCAATATGCCCGTCCACCGAAACCGTTTTAATATGATCATCATCAAAATATTTGGGGCAATCCACATTTTTATCTGCCAGCTACTTTCGACAATAATTTCTCAATATTTTGGGGTGCGGTATCACCTTTCCAGACAATATAGTGATCTGGCCTAACAAGAATGTAGCGCGTGGCGTAGGAATCCCGCTGACCATTTTGATTGTCGCAGATCACCTTCAAGGGGATTTGCAGTCTGTTGGCAGAGCTCTGTATATCGTCGATCACGTCATCATCGCCATCTAATCCAATTAGACAGAAATCATTGCCAATTTCTTCAAATATATTTTTACCGGATGATAAAGTTAGCGGCGCTAAATGGTGGCCGGCGCGCGCCTCAAAACGGTGTTCGCCGTGGGCTGAACTCACGCCATCAACAGGGCCATCTATAACCGACGATCCTTCGTAGTGTGGCTCATACGCTGTGGCCATTTTTGCGGTGCCAACTTTTTTTTTCTCCCAAGCTTCGGTAAAGGCATCTAAATCCTTTTCCGGATCATAGGTGTCAAAGAAATTTCCTTCGCGTTCGATACGTGCCGCGATAAAATCTTCACCAGTTTCTTTGAATATGGGATGACGCTCTTCGCTATAAGAAGGCAGAAGCCTATCTCCGCCCCAACCCTGCAACGTCGCGGCCAATTTCCAACCAAGATTTCGAGCGTCTTCTAATCCATTATTCACACCAAATCCGCCATACGGTGGATGGCTATGCGCGGCATCACCAGCGATAAATATGCGCCCAACTTGGTAGGATTCCGCAACGGCTACCTGAAGGTCCCAAAAACCAACGTGATCAAATTCACATTCGAATTCAAATCCAGCCGCTTTTTGTACCAATGCTTTAAAATCATAGTTTTCAACAGTGGCCTCGAGCGGTACCGGCGCATGGAAGAACCACCCTTCGCCAACATCAATGCGACCAAAAAAATGCCAGTAGCCTCTCGCTTCCGAGAACATCGCACGGAATGTACTGGCTTCAGGAAACTGTTTTAGACCTTCATGAAGTTCTTTCGATCTAAAAACGCAAAGCACCATCTTTTGGTCAAAATCTGAACCACTGCGATCGATGCCAATCGATTCTCGAACAATAGAACGGGCACCATCGCACCCGACAACATATTTTGCTTTGAGCGTTTTTCGATCATTTCCGTTTTCTCGGGAGATCGTGACCTGAGCTTGCTGCTCGTCTTGATCAACTTCCTCGGCTCGCCACCCAATAAAAACTTCAATGTTGGGCATTGTAGATATTTTATCTCGCATCACTTCTTCGACGCAAAATTGCGGCAAGCGTTCGTTGGCTTGAAAAAAGAAATCCTTAACCGCTTCGCGTTGTTGGGGCTTATACCAATACTTGCTCATTAAGCTGCCATATGTGGTAACAGTTCCGATCGGATAGCCATCTGGCATAACGCGAGCTGCCCGAACGTCGTCAACAATGCCCCAACAGTAAAAGTGATCTAAGGTGCGTTGCATAAGATTTTGGCCTTTTGGAATACGGTGAGCCTCAGTTCGGCGTTCAATTAATGCACAGGAGATACCCCGCAAACCCAACTCGATAGCTAACCCCATACCGACAGGCCCACCACCGATAACAATTACCTGATGTTTATCTGTCATTCCGTTTCCCAGTGTCTAATCAACATTGTTAGAGCCCGTTTGAAGGCGGTCGCATAGTGTCCATGACAATCAATAATCATATGAATTTATCCAGAAGGTTAGGTGCGGCTACCGTCGACCACTTTTATGCCTAAGGCTTCCTCGTAGGCTACCTTAACATGATCTGGCTGGCCGGCTTGAAAAACGAAACTGCGAGTTGCACGCATGAGGATATTTTCTTTATCTTCCAGCATTTCTCGTGCGTAGCCATTCATCATGCGTTCATAGCCCATCAAGGGAAACTTGATACACTCGTTGGATTTTTCGTCTCGAACGATGGCTTTAGGGTCCTCGCCTTTTTCGATGCGTTTGAGGTCATCTAAAAATTGCTTGCGAATCATTGCGACACCCCGGTCACTGCGGCCAAGGTTTTCTTTGGTGCGGTCAGCTCTCACCCCTTGCCCAACCCAGGCCACAAAATCTTGGTTCATCACGTGACTCGTTATCCAACGGCCCGTTTTCTCATCGGTGAGCGGACCAAACCAATGCGGAATGCTGTCTTGAACGTAAGGTTCGCGGTCGTTTGGCACGCGGTTGAAAAACCAGCCAACACTTAAGGTTGTTTCATCATCAACGGGCACGCGCCACTCAAAATGATCTCCGGTATAAAGCGCATTAGGCCAGAGGCAATGCCGGCCAATCGTCCAAAGTGGATGATTTTTGTCTGTGTCTTCGCGCACCCGTTTGTAACTGATCCCCCAATCAAATTCTTCGAATTCTATCACCAAATGTTTGGGGGCAATTTGATCTGATTTACCCACTAATCTGGAGGACCAATTGGAATGCATCCATTCAAAATGAACCGGATCGCATGAATTCTCCTGGCATTGAAGCCAATTGCAGGGGATTTCGGTCATGACTATTTGAACAAAACCATTTTTCCAAGAAAAAGGCTCGAAGTTTGGCACCAGAGGCGCAGGCTGAGGCCCAAGATAAGCCCACAAAAGGCCGCCTTTCTGCTCAACCGGATAATTCTTTATTTTGACGGTTTCGCGAAGTTTTTGATCGGGATCGACGGTATCTTCAAAGGGCTGGCCAATGCAGTCGCCTTTTTCATTAAAAAGCCAACCGTGATAATTACAGCGTAGTCCGCATTCTTCAACATAGGCGTAAGAGAGGTCGGCGCGCCGGTGAGGGCAATGTCGGTCAACCAGGCCAAAGGTACCGCTTTTATCTTTATAAAGAACAAGGTCTTCACCCATTAAACGTACAGGCTTGGTTTCCTTGTCAATAAATTCCGTAATTGCGCCGATGGGCATCCAATATCGGCGCAAAAGCTGTCCCATGGGCGTTTCAGCGCCAACATTCATCAGCAATTCATTGCGTTCCTGCTCTAACATTTATTCGCCCTCTTTATTTTTACTTCGACGCCAACATATTTTCGTAATCACCGCCCATGACATCACTAACCGGTTTTCCATCTTGGACGGCGGCCGCCATAGCTGCTTCTTTCGCTTGAATTTCCTCGGCCTTTTTCAAGATTTCAATTTCCCGGTCGTGTGGCACAAAGACCACGCCGCTGCCATCTGCTAGGACAAGATCGCCTGGATTGACGGTAACGCCGCCGACGGTAATTTCGATATTCCAATCATGCTCAGCAATACGGCCTCGGGCCGTAAAAGGCGTCGCGGCCCTTGCAAAAACCGGATAATCAACATCGGCACTTTCATCGGCATCGCGCGCCGGCCCGTCGACGATCGTACCGGAGAGCCCTTTAGCAGCAGCCGCTTTCGACAATATGCCGCCCCAACCCGCCGCGATCTCTGTCTCATGATTTTCGACAACAATAATATCGCCGGGATTAGCCGCATCAACTGCAGAAGAGCATAAATGTTTTTTCGAAATGTCAGGACTGGCTTTGCCAAGTTTGACAGTTTGCACGCGCCCGGCGATCCGCTTGAGAACAGATATCGTCCCCAAACCCATCACTGTGCCTTTTAGCTCGAACGCATCCAAGGCATCCGAAACCGCGCACGTATCAATATTACGAAGGCGATCTACGATGCTATCAGACATCGAGATTGAACACCTTCTTGGCATTTCCGTAAAAAATCATTTCGCGATCAGTATCATCGATAAAATCAATCTCATCGAAATATGGCGCGATATCATCCATCTCACGGCCCGTTTTTGGATTAACTTTGGAGCCAACACCCGGGCATTCTGCGCCGAATAGAGCGCGTTCTGGTCCAACAACCTTGAGTAATAACTCGATGGCTTCTTTGGTATAAAGAACCGTATCAAAGTAGAGCTTGTGCATACCGTCGATGAACTGATCGCCCTCTGGACGTTTCATGGAGCCGGCTTGAAAGCGCCCCAACTGATACGGCATCGCACCGCCGCCATGCGAGACAACAATTTTGAGTTCCGGAAAATCTTTAAATACATCTGAATTGATCAAACCAAAAATGGCCGTGGTCTCCTCGTTGATGAAGCGCAGCGAATACGGCTCTCTCGGTGATCTTGAACCCGTACCATGGATATGCGCTGGCACATCAAGCTCGCACAACTTTTCATAGAGCGGATACCAATAACGGTCTCCCATCGCCGGTGGATGAATGCCCGTGTTCTCATAAGGGTCTGGATTTAAAAGCGTCCCCTTAAAACCTAATTCATTTACGCAACGCTCCAATTCTGCGATTGCCATATCAAGTGGCTCGCCTGCGGCCGTTGGTATCCCTGCAACGCCAATGAAGCGATCAGGATAAAGCTGGGTTTCTCGGTAAATTATGTTGTTCACTTCTTCTTGGAACCACTGCACCAATTTCGCTTCTTCGCTGTGCATCAACTGGAATGGACGCGGCGAAATCAATTGTATTTCAGTGCCGACTTTGTCGATGTAGGGCAAATGGGGATGCGGAAAGGCTTCTTTATGTTCTTCGACGGCGTAACGTATCTGTTCATCCGTCACATTGACTTTCCCGCGGCCATGGGCCCCGCGATGAGAAATAATAGAGGCTTTATAAGCCCATAATTCGGCAGGGGCACTTACGTGGGCATGGCAATCAATAATCATTTTTCTCTCCCTAATATTTTTTTAATCCAACCTTTTTGGTTAGACCTATTTTAATTCAACAACAAACTGGTCCGCTGGTTGCCTTCTTTGAATTTTTTGAAAAAATCATGGTGCGAATACTTTCCAAGTGAATAATCATCAATTTGCGCGCCACCTCACGATCGCCCTCACGAATTGCGCAATAAATATTTTTATGAATTTTTAAAGCGTGTGATGCAATTTCACGCTTTGCTCTTTTGCCATTCTTTGGCCAAACAACATGGCGTAAGCCGTTGAACTGAGCAATGAACGCGCGATTACCAGAGGCCTCAACAACAGCCAAATGAAATTTCTGACCGGATTGAGTAAATCCTGCGGGATCACCCAAAAGCCCTTCTGCCTCTTCTAACAAATTTGAAAGTTTCTCCAAATCAGTAGGATTTCGATTGGTTGCGGCCAACTCGACTGCCGCACCTTCGATGGCAATCTGCAGGTCCAGCATCTCGGTTCCGGTAATGCCGGACAATCTAAATTGAATAGAGAGCGCATCTGAATAATGATCGAGATTTCCTTGTGCGATGCGGGCACCGCCGCTTGCGCCGACGCGTATTTCAACAATGCCCATCGTTTCCAAGGTGCGTAGCGCATCACGTACCGTAATCCGGCTAACATCAAACTGAGCGGCAAGATCTTTTTCTGATCCCAAACGGTCGCCTGGCAGGAACCGCCCTTCAAACAGGGCCTCTCGCACTTGCAGGACAATTTGATTAGCTACCGAATTTGCACGGACCGGTGCCCAGGTTGAAGTTGATTTAATAAGGATGGCTTTTTCCATTGGCTTTACAGTTTTTAATTTAGTTATATATTTATATATTTATATAATGATATAACAATTAAACATTATGGAATTTGACGTCAAGTTAAGTATGGTAAGAATAAGCTCTTATTTATAAAGCCAAGATAATTGGTAAAACTAAACCACGGGAATAAAAAGACGACGGGTGGGTCAATATAAGCATGACAACGAATAACTCTAATCATGGCTAAATTTCTCATTCATAGACTGTATATTTCGGTCTTGGTTGCAGTCACCGTATCTGTGATTGCCTTTGGCCTACTTAGACTAAGTGGTGATCTCGCGGCAGAGTTAGCTGGCGAAGATGCAACGCCTGAAGAAATCGCGGTCATCGCCACGCAATACGGGTTGGATAAACCGCTCTACGTTCAATATTTCAACTGGGCTGGAAATGCACTTACGGGCGATCTCGGAAGATCGCTTTTCACAAATGAGCCGGTTACCGAGATGATTTTTGATCGGATTGGCGTAACGATCAAACTCGCCTTCTTTTCAATTGTAATCGCCTTGATCATATCAATCCCACTTGGTGTATTGGCGTCGGTATACCCGAACACTTGGATTGATAGAACGTCGCTAGGCCTCGCCGTCTTTGGTCAGGCAATCCCTAATTTTTTCTTCGCCTTACTGCTCATTTTGCTCTTCGGCGTTAAACTCCGCTGGTTTCCGATCTCAGGTAATGACACATTTGCACATTTCATTATGCCAACGATGACCTTAGGAATTGGCGTGATGCCACAGTTTATGAGGCTAACGCGGACGGGTATGCTGGATGTTCTAGGATCAGACTTTATACGCACCGCCCGCGCTAAAGGTCTAAGTCCGCTCAAAGTCCTTTTTAAACATGCGCTGCGTAATGCCATATTACCCATTGTTTCCTTGATGGCGGTTGTGCTCGGATTTCTTCTTGGCGGCACGGTTATTATTGAGTCGATTTTTGCCTTGAACGGCGTTGGGTTCTTGGCTTTTGAATCCATCCTGCGTCAGGACTTCCCCGTTGTCCAATCCATCGTATTTATACTATCGCTTTCATACATCCTTCTGACGCTGTCCTCCGACCTGATAAATGCCCAACTCGATCCTAGAATACGGTTAGGATAGGTAAGAATGAACAACCAATCTTTGGATACTACAGACGATCGGGCGGACGAGTTTGAAGTTTCCGTTCCCTCACCTCCCGAATTAATGAAACGGCGCGCAAAATCTCACATTGGATTTATATTGGGAGGAAGCGTTGTCCTGATTGCCCTGCTCGTCGCAATCTTTGCCCCCGTCCTCGCACCTGCCGATCCTTATGATCAAGATTTGACCCGACGACTAATAGATCCAATTTGGGGAGCCAAAGGCACTTGGAAAAATCCTTTGGGCACAGACGCGTTAGGGCGAGATTATCTCAGCCGCATCATGTTCGGATCACAAGTCTCGTTGATGATTGGTTTTTTTGCCGCTGCTGTTTCGGCCATCGTTGGCTCCTGCATCGGTATGATCGGCGGCTATTTTGGCGGCCGGATTGACAATTTCATCATGTATCTCATCAATGTGAAATTAGCTCTGCCCGGATTGCTGGTCGCTTTATCGTTAGTCTCGGTATTTGGCGGCTCGATTATAGCCTTGATCCTCATTCTCTCGTTTCTATTTTGGGATCGCTATGCCGTCGTCACCCGCAGCGTCACGCAACAAATTCGGGTCAACGATTACATTACAGCTGCGCAAGCGCTAGGTACTTCGCATACCCGCATTATCTTGGGTGAGATACTCCCCAATGTTATGAACCAAATCATCGTTATCGCCAGCCTTGAAATGGCTGTGGCGATTATCATTGAAGCCGCTTTGTCGTTCTTGGGCTTAGGCGTGCAACCGCCGACGCCATCATGGGGATTACTGGTATCCGAAGGCCGGTCTTTCATGTTCTTCAAACCACATTTAATCGTATTGCCGGGCATGGCAATTTTCTTGTTGGTGATCGCGATCAATATGATGGGCGATGGTATTCGGGATATCACTGCGCCTGAGGGACGAAATTAATGACTGTACCTGTCGTCCTAAATGTTGAGAATTTATCTGTGGAAATTACGGTTCCAGCTGGAACTCTGCACGCGGTTTCAAATCTCAGCCTCAAAGTTCATCAAGGTGAAACCTTATGTATCGTTGGAGAATCTGGTTGCGGTAAATCAATTACCTCGCTGGCCATTATGAATTTGCTGCCGAGTAAAGCCAAGTTAACAGCTGACACGATGTCGCTTGAAGGTCGTGATCTCCTCGACATCCGAGAATCTGAATTTGCATCCTTACGGGGTGATCGCATTGGCATGATCTTTCAAGACCCAATGACTTCCTTAAATCCCGTGTTTCGCATTGGCGAGCAATTAGAAGAAGTCTACATTCAGCATGGCAAAGGTGGGCGCAAAGAGGCGCGTGAAAGAGCCGAGTTTTTGTTGGAAAAAGTAGGCATTATAGCGCCTGCGGAGCGATTGTCTCAGTATCCACATCAACTGTCGGGCGGCCTACGTCAGCGCATGATGATCGCCATGACTCTCATGTGTGATCCAGCAATGATCATTGCGGACGAGCCGACCACCGCACTCGATGTTACGATGCAGGCACAAACACTTAATTTGCTGCGGAGTCTACAAAAGGAATGTAATACCGGCCTCGTTTTGATAACGCATGACCTCGGTATCGTTGCTAGGATGGCGGACCGCGTGATGGTCATGTATGCTGGCCGCTCCGTCGAAACCGGGACAGCCGTTGAAATCTTTGAAAAACCAACCCATCCCTACACTCAAGGTCTGATTAATTGCATCCCCGTGCCGGGCCGGACCAAACCGGGCTCTCATCTTGGATCAATCAGAGGCATTGTTCCTGCTCTGGTCGGCGATATTGAAGGTTGCATGTTCCGAAACCGGTGCGATCACGTATCCGAGGAATGCTATTCTGGAGAAATCGGTCTGAATGAAATTAGTGAGGGCAGAGCCTATCGCTGCCTACTTTCGCCTGAAGAAAGCCTGCGTAATTTTAAACTTAAAGGTGCCGCGTGAAGGATCAAATTTCTAGTTCACCGGAAAAATTGCCACCAGCTTTAGAGTGCCGCGATGTTGGACGCACTTTCATGATCAAACGGGGGATGTTTGCACAAAAGCAACCTCTCAAAGCCGTACAGGACATCAATCTCAAAATCAACCGCGGTGACGTACTCGCAATCGTCGGAGAATCAGGGTGCGGGAAAACGACATTGGCACAAATGCTGCTCGGGTTGCTTCAGCCAACAAACGGTGAGATACTCTTAGATGGCCAGCCGATAAATTCTATCAGCATTAAAGAAATTGCAACAAAAGTGCAGCCTGTGTTTCAAGACCCCTACTCCTCGCTAAACCCACGCAAGACCATCGAGCAAATTATCTTGCTGCCTCTTATTGTTCATAAGATCGGAACGGTAAAAGATCGCCGAGAACGCGTTGAAAAGTATATGCGCCTGGTTGGCTTGCCCAAACGCCTTGTCCATTCTTATCCGAACCAGTTGTCCGGCGGGCAGCGCCAGCGTGTTGCCATCGCTCGAGCCCTCATCATGGAACCAAAAATTGTTGTGTGCGATGAGCCAACTTCTGCGCTTGATGTATCCGTGCAGGCTCATATTTTGAATTTACTACAGGACCTTCGCACAAAACTCGACCTAACCTATGCCTTTATCAGCCACGATCTGGCCGTAGTTGAGCACCTCGCGGATTCGGTCGCTGTTATGTATCTTGGACGTTTGATCGAATTTGGAAAAGCTGCGGATATTTTCAGCAATCCTCAACATCCCTATACACGCGCGCTTTTAGATTCAGTACTAACTCCTGATCCAAGCTTGGGATTACCCAAAATCACATTAGGCAAAGGACTGCCTAACCCTCTATCGCCGCCTAGCGGCTGTTATTTTCATCCGAGATGTCCCGAGGCTACAGAAGAATGCCACCAACACACTCCCGTGCTTAAAGACACGGGCGAGCGCCTCGTTGAATGTCATCTACATTAATACAGGTTTCTTTAAGCAGCAGAAACTACAGCATGGTCATATCCATTTGCACCGACTTTTTCTTCCGGGAAAATATCGCGCTCAATGACCCATTCTCTCGTTCCATCGAATATTTCTTTTGAATATGGCTCGAATACAATTCGTTCACCGGGACCAAAGCGCCTAGTATCGGCAACACTCTGGTATCGTTCTGGTAATTCGTTCAAAAAATAATGCGTGTAGAGATCATGGCGTAGATCAATATCAGCTTGCGCCCGTTTCAAGGCTTCAAAATATTTAACGACATCTTCTCGGTCAACATTTGGCGGCACCATGGTCGCGATCATAAAGGTGGTATCGAGTATCTTGCGGAAACCCAATTGCTCCAAGATATACATCGGCGCCCCAAAGGCGTTGCCTGCTGGCACCTCGCGGTCTACCAGCAAATCTAGGCGCCCCATCAACAACCCACCAAAATGAAGATTAATCTCTTCTTCTTTCAAAAACGGCTCTAATCCTTGGATTGTGGAATAATGACTGCCGGATTGATACCCAACGGTTACGGGGACACCCGCCAAATCCTCAGGCGTATGAATATCGGAATCTGGTGGTACAAATATACCGGAGGGCGTTACAGAATATGCGTCGCCCCATAACTGGCCGTGGCCCGCCGACGCCGCCATATTTACAGTCCAGTGGCAGGCGCAACTAACATCTGCTTCGCGCCCATCTTCAAAAGTTTGATAGGCACCGCGTTTATTTTGTTTGTCGAGACCAACGGCTTTATTCTTGGGATCTGTTTTCCGAAATTCGTAATCGAGACCTTCAGCCTCGAAGTAGCCTTTTTCTTCAGCTACCCATTCTTGTAATCGCATATGCGGGCTAATCATAAATGTGCTCATTTTCTTTTCCTTATTTTAGGTCCAGGTGGCAAACGCCATCGCATTCCCGGTACCAGCATCAGATCGATAACAAGGTACATAATCGAGTAAATTCATTCCAAGATCGGTGACCGACAAAATACCAGCGGTCACGATCCAGTTTTTGGTTTCAGAAGTACCTGAGCGGAACATATCATTCGGCTCATCAATTAAAGTCTGCACATCACCTTCTTGCATAGCCTTCAATATTCGATGATCAAATTCTTCGTCAATGACAAAATGACTGACGCCACCAGAGGCACAAACCGCGATCTTTTTATCGCTTTGCCAATTTGTTATAGCTCGCCCAATCATTTGACCGAACTCATAACACCGTTTGGGCTTTGCTTGGTTCGGGGGAAAAAACGTATTGATCAGTACAGGTACCAATGGGATGGGTTGATCGTTCAGTAGGCGGCGATAAACGAAGCCTACGGCATGGCCGATGCCTTTGGGACCTTTGGGGCCTGGGGGCGGGCATTTGGAAGCTGAGATATCAAACTCGTCCTCTATCGCCTGCTCAATAATTTTTTCTGCTAGTTCCGCTTCGCACGGGTAGACTTGATCCTTTGGCGGATGGGTCGCTTGCATGCTGTAGGCCAAGCCAGGTGCCATGCTCATCGCCTTTTCTTCGTCATAGGCTGTATTAACGACGTCTTCGCCATAATAAATGGAGAAAGCAGGCTGGATATCTTCCGTGTACCATTCTCGTTGATCATCCCCGACAATCAAAACCACATCCGGGTTCACATCCGCAATTTGTCCCGACAATTTATCGAGTTGGGTTTGGCAGCGCCGATGGCGTTCAGTTCGAACTTCAAGTGCGTTCTGGGCAGCGAGGTTTTCTGCTTCCCGTAATTTGAAAAGCTCATCGTAATTATAGGTGCCACCTCGAAAGGCATGACGCGGATTTTGACGATCTGCCTCTGCCCGCAAATCCCATTTATCCGGTGGCGTTGAGAGAAGTGGCCCGTGGGCGGTTCCAAATCCAAAAACAATTTCAGCCATAAACTTATATTCTCCGATATAGAACACCGGGAGCCTTAAACAACAAACTCCCGGTTTCTAATTAGTTTACTTCCAAGCCATGCCAATCGGTGAAGCACCGAAAGTTTCAATCTCGCCGCCTTTAATCACCAAATCTTTGGTATGAAGAAAGGAAGGTGGATTAGGTGTAATCGGCATCATGTAGGCTTCGGAATTATTACGATCAAACAATGTCGTATATATTTTCCGGCGCTCGGCATCGACAAAAGCCGCCTCTGCTTTCGGAATAGTTTGAGAAATTATTTTGTCGCCATAATAATTCCGCGCACCCTTTCCATGGAAAAAAGTTGCTGTTGATTGCACATCCGGAATTCCACCCGACGCCCACTGATTAACCAAGATTTGAATTTTACCTTGGCGCTGTTTTTTGCGGTAGGCGCCAAATGTAAGCTTATCAACTTTGGCTTTCACGCCAACTTTACGAAGATCACCGGCAATGGCCGAGGCAATCACCCGCGGCAACGTTGTGGTTATCTCAACATCAAACCCACTTGGATATCCAGCCTCTGCCAATAATTTCTTAGCGGCAGTAGGATCATAAGCAGGTGGTGCAGACGAAAAACCACAACCCAATTGCCAAGCCTGGCACATTGCGTTCATTTGCTTTTGTTCAGTACCGCCTGGGATGAGAGATTTGCGAATGCCATTACGGTTAACGGCCATCATCAAAGCTCTGCGAACGCGTTTGTCGAGCAATGCTTTATTACCAGATTTACCAATTGAGTCCATGGCCATATAATAAAATAACTGTCCTTTTTGAACCGTCACAGCAAGATTAGGATTGCTTTTCATCGCATCCAATTGATCTTTCGGCACCCGGTACATGACATCCAAACCACCGGTCAACAGCTGAGCGGTTTGAGTTTGCACATCTGGCATCGGCACTGCATGGATCCGACCAATTTTAGCAGCTGGACGCCAGGGCGCACCGTGTTTGTAATTGGGATTGGCTTTCAGAACCACGCCCTTGTTGGGATCAACCGATTCGACCATATAAGGGCCGGTTCCAATGCCTTTTTTACCGAACGTACTTTTGACTTTCAGCGCGCCGTGTACATCAGAGGGATAAATCGGTGTTGAAATAGCAAATCGCGCTAGCGCTGAGGCGGATGGACGTTTGCTGTGAACCCGAACCGTGTATTTATCAATTTTTTCAGCATTCTTAATCCAGAGATAGCGGGTTTTAATCCGAAACTTTACCTTAGGATTGGACATCCAGTTGACAGTGTAAACAACATCATCTGCATCGAAATCTGATCCATCGTGAAACTTCACATCATCGCGCAATTTGAATTCGATTGTTTTGGCACCAATTCGTTTCCAGGACTTCGCAAGAGAAGGCTTAAATTCTCCAGATTTCCTGTCATAGGCCAAAAGGTTGTCATATACAGCGCGCGACAAAAAACCAGTTTCCGGTTTTGGATCATGCGTCGCATCAACGATTGAAATGGGATCGTAAAATCCTATTCTAAGCGTATCTTTTGATTTTTGCGCGAATACCGGGCCGGTAACGAGCCCAATCGCTAATAGAGACAATGTAAAAGTCGTTATTTTCCCCTGCTTCATGTCTTCCTCCCTAAGTGAAAACTTTTTTGTTAATTGGTAAATTTAATTTTCTTAATTGACTACTTAACAACAGACCGCATCTTCGGGTCTACCTCCTTCTCGTAATTTTCGGTGTTGGTTTCGAATATGTTCAATATGATCCCGCATAAATTCTTGGGCACCAGCAGCGTCTTGGTTTCTAATCAGATCCAATAGTTTCCGATGAGACTTAAGGACGTTCTCCGCAACTTTTGGATTGGGTGTTTTATTGTTCGGTGGCCAAATAAAGTAGCGGATGCTTCGAAGCTGCATCATAAGCGCTTGGCTATGGGCGGCTTCGGCGATGGCCATATGAAAAGCAAGACTAGAATCACTAAACGCCGTTGGGTTGTTCACTAGTGTTTCAGCTTCTCCGATCAATTCTTCTAAGAGCTCAATATCTTGTGGGGTCGCTTGTTCGGCCGCACGCTCTGCTGCTAGCCCCTCCAAAACGGATTGAACCTCGAGCACCTCATCCTCTGGCACGCCCGATAAGCGATGTTGAATGGCCAGGGTTTCACCGATCGCTTCAGCATCTCCTGACGCAATGGTCGCGCCTCCTTTTACACCGAGGCGAATTTCAACAGCACCCAAAGCTGCCAGTGATCTCAACGCCTCACGAGCTGTATTCCGACTAACGCTATAATTTTCGGAAATATCACGTTCAGATCCCAGAAAATCGCCCGGTTTCATTGAACCTCCGAGAATGCCATCTCTAATCTGCGCAACCAAGGTATCGGCATTGGTAATTGTTTGGCGTAAACGACCTAAATTGCCACGTGGCTGCTCCTGACCTTGGTCTAGGTGGTGAATTTCTGCCAATTAGTTATTCCCTGTACAATCGTCATTATAATCATCCTAACGTTAGGATGGTTTAAAAAAAGAGTCAACATAAACGCTCTGTCAGATGAAGACCGAGGCAATTAAGCTCGGCATTCAATTGATCGAATTTGAAAAGGACTTAGAAATTGGGTTTCAGAATAACTCCGTTAACGGATGCAACGGCCATTTTCATGTCATTGTAAACATCGATTGTCCACTTATTTTCTATATCAGCACTCCAAACAATATTAGAGGTGATACAGAATAGTATCGTTACAAATGTGAGAGTCAGTATTTTCATTTTAATCATTATTCCAGTTTCAGACCTTAAAACATATGCTAATAAACCTAGCACCTCTCACATCAACATCGCCATGTATTCGTTTATACTCTGCGATAGCATCCGCTTGAGCATCAGCCCAATCATCCTCACAGTCTGAGCCAAAGTTTATAACTACGATGATAGGCTGAGAACCTAACCCTTGATCTGCTTCGATCTTTGCAATTCTGTTCTTTAGTCTTGTGCTCACGGTCAACTCCCTCTTCTCTCAAGAGCATTGTCAACCAAATGGAGACAATATGTTTTAAAATTAGAATATTGTTAAAATATGTGAGTCATTCTAAGGTTCCTCTAATCTTGGAATTGACCAATACGGAAAGTTTGGTTGTTCAGTTGAATATGAAGGGGGGGGGGGAATGGTTGACCAGCGTAAACCAGGAAAATCAATCAGGGACACATATGTCTTTGAATTGGAGATGAGCGAGAGAGGACGAAGAATTAACAATCTCGCTGAATGTCTAAATCTGCAAGAAAACCGTGATAAATTTCAGGTGGATAGCGACACATTAATGGGTCAATTCCAACTGACCGAAGCGGAAAGAAAGCTGATCAACGAAAACGACTGGCTCAATCTCGTTAAGGCCGGCGGAAATATTTACAACGTTATCCGGATCGCGGCCCTCTTTGACGTTGGGCTCTATCCATTGGGCGCCCAACAGCTGGGTATTTCTTACGAAGAATTTCTCAAAACACGTAATGAAAAAGGAGCAACGTGAGATGGCTAAGATTGTTGCAGGTATTGGTACATCGCACGTTCCATCGATTGGTGCGGTCATAGATAACGGAAAACAGAATACGCCGGAGTGGAAACCTCTGTTTGATGCCTACGAACCCGTGAAGACTTGGCTTTCCGACGATGCAAAAGTGGATGTTGTAATTGTCATTTATAACGATCACGCCTGTGATTTTTCCTTCTCCAAATACCCAACTTTTGCCGTAGGCACAGCGTCTGAGTATGAAATCGCTGATGAAGGCTTCGGTGTGAGGCCATTGCCATCGATCAAAGGCGATCCCGCTCTGTCAGCTCATATTTGCAGGCATCTCGTTTACGAAGAAGAATTCGATATTACAATTTGCCGGGACATAAAAGTTGAGCACGGTCTTTTGGTGCCGATGGATTTGTGCTTTCCCCATCAGGGCGACTGGTCGGTCAAGGTAATACCGGTACAAGTCAATGTGTTGCAACACCCTATTCCAACGGCCCTTCGTTGTTACAAGCTGGGCAAAGCCTTGCGACGCGCGGTGGAAAGCTATGATCAAGATGTCAATGTTGCCGTCATGGGTACCGGGGGTATGTCCCACCAGTTGCATGGCGAGCGTTTCGGACATTTGAACACGGAATTCGATAGTTGGTTCCTGGACAACATCGAAACCGATCCCGAAGCCATTTGCGACATTACCCATTTTGATCTGATGGAGCAGGCCGGCGCGGAAGCGGTTGAACTCATCATGTGGCTTACCATGCGTGGCGCATTGACACCCAATGCCCAACGTATACATCGAAATTATTACGCACCAATGACGACCGGCATGGGCCTCATTACGATGCAGGATCCTGCCTAAATTTTGCAAAGTAAATATTTGAAAATTAACGAGTAACAATTGCACTAGTAAAAGAGGAGTTCGCCATGCACGTTCCCGTAGTTATTGCCGGGGGCGGCACCACTTTTCTTTCTCAGAATCAATAAGTTATATAAAGTGGTAATAAAGAGTACTTAACGTGTATCCTATTGGGGTAACCTCCGGGGTAACATTTGAAACGTTTTCTAGCGATTTTAGTAAACAACCACATTTATCCTACCAACGTTAATAATAGTGCTTAAACCAGCACTCCCTAATTCTTAGTAGAAGTAGTAACTACAATATCCAAAATCGGGTCCTATCAGAGGAAAGTTAATTTGACGCCATCGACAACAAATAAACTGAACTGTCATCCAACGATGTATCTGTTCCGCTACCG
>CAJQSN010000113.1 GCA_905614355.1 uncultured Rhodospirillales bacterium
TCCAGTTTATTCCTCAAGGTAACTACGTGAAGGTGATCGCGGTAGATCCCAATACAAATACGGAAATTATATTGGTGGGTGACCGTAGGTCTAGAAAGCAAACGTTGGAAAAAACCGCAATTCAAAAACTTCGATATGTAATCCAAAAAAATTTAAAAAATAAAATAGAGAATCAGTAAATTTTATATCAGGTTTTAGCTTCTAACTTACCTTTTTTGATGACTAGTACCCGTTTATTTAAATAATTCTGATCTAATAATGAATTTCTGTATTTGGTTTAAGCAAATTGTAGTGTTGGCTTGGCTTTTACCGTCGATATGTGGTATGTGAGGCTTTCATTAATTTAATTTACTATAGGTAACTAAAACCGAGATCTCTAGCATGCCTCAAATTCCTGTAAAATCTGCTAAAAAAGTAGCAATTGCCTGTGATCATGGGGGCCTTGAGATGAAAGTAGCCTTGATCGATATGCTCGCCAAAGACCGCTATGATGTTCTAGATATGGGAACTAACAAAACAGAATCTGTTGATTACCCTGACTATGCGTATGAATTGTCAAGAGCTTTGATTGAAGAAAAGGCCTTTCGTGGTGTGTTGATTTGTGGATCTGGCATTGGCATAAGCATTGCGGCTAATAGATTCCCTCAAATTCGTGCAGCTTTAATTCACGATGCACTTGGAGCCAAACTTTGCCGTGAACATAATAATGCTAATGTCATTGCATTTGGTGGGCGGACGCTTGGAATTGAAACAGCGCGTGATTGTCTAAACATCTTTTTAAATACGGACTTCAAGGGTGGCCGTCACGAAAGACGCGTCGCCAAACTCTTAAATCCACATTTAATGTAACGCTATTTACAGGAATTTTTTTATGTCTACCAATACAAGCTCTTTTTTTTCAGAATCTTTAGCTGATAAAGACCCAGAAATATTCGGCTCAATTTCCAATGAACTTAGACGGCAGAAAGAGCAGATAGAGCTTATTGCATCTGAAAATATTGTTTCTCGGGCTGTTTTAGAGGCGCAAGGTTCGGTCATGACTAATAAATACGCGGAGGGTTATTCCGGTCGGCGTTACTATGGCGGTTGTGAGTTTGTTGATGTGGCTGAAAACTTGGCCATTGAACGTGTTATAAAATTATTTAAGTGCAACTTCGCAAATGTTCAACCAAATTCAGGGTCTCAAGCTAACCAAGGTGCATACCAGGCGCTAATTTCTCCTGGTGATACAATACTTGGAATGTCACTGGCTGCGGGTGGTCATTTAACGCACGGCGCACCTCCAAACCAATCAGGAAAGTGGTTTAATTCTGTTCAATATGGCGTGCGCAAAGAGGATGCTTTAATCGATTTTGATGAAGTTTTGTCTTTGGCTAAAGAGCACCATCCCAAACTAATCATAGCGGGTGGCTCAGCTTACCCACGCATAATTAATTTTGCAAAATTTAGAGAAATCGCAGATGAAGTTGGTGCTTTGTTATTAGTTGATATGGCACACTTTTCTGGTCTGGTAGCTGGGGGTATATATCCCTCTCCCTTCCCTCATTCACATATTGTAACATCCACAACCCATAAAACCCTGAGAGGACCGCGTGGTGGCCTCATTTTAACTAATGACGAACAAATTTCCAAAAAAGTAAATTCGGCGATATTCCCTGGAATTCAGGGTGGTCCCTTAATGCATGTTATTGCTGCCAAGGCTGTTGCTTTTGCTGAGGCCTTACAGCCAGATTTTAAAACTTACACTCAGAATGTTGTCGCGAATGCAAAAACGTTAGCAGATAAACTTGCTGAACGTGGATGCGATATTGTTTCTGGAGGTACAGATACGCATTTAATGTTAGTGGACCTTAGACCCAAAGGCCTAACAGGAAAAGCTGCAGAAAAAAGCCTAGAATCGGCTGGTATTACCTGTAATAAGAATGGCATTCCCTTTGATCCCGAAAAGCCAATGATTACATCGGGGGTTCGCTTAGGTACGCCGGTTGGCACAACCCGGGGGTTTGGAGCAACTGAGTTCAAACAGATTGGCGATTTAATTAGTCATGTACTTGATGGGTTGGCTTCTAAGCCAGCTGATAATTCAGAAGTTGAACAAGAAGTGCGACAAGAAGTTGGGAATATTTGTGCGCGTTTTCCGATTTATGGTAATCTTTGATTTTGATTTGGGATAAAAATAAGTTTTCAGGAAAGGCGAGGAAAAAATGCGTTGTCCATTTTGTGGCCACAATGATACTCAAGTAAAAGATTCACGTCCAACAGATGATAATTCTGCTATTCGGAGACGCAGGTCTTGCCCTGAATGCGGTGCTCGTTGGACAACGTTCGAACGTGTTCAGTTGCGTGAATTAATTATTTCAAAGAAAAATGATAAAAAAGAACCGTTTGATAGGGATAAGCTAGCCCGCTCGCTTAGAATTTCACTTCAAAAACGTCCAGTTGATCCGGAGCAGATTGAACGCGTTGTTAATTCAATTCAACGTCGTTTAGAAAGTTTAGGAGAAAACGAAGTCCCTTCAAAGGTTATTGGGGAAATGGTTATGGATGTACTGGCAAGCCTCGATTCTGTTGCCTATGTTAGGTTCGCGTCAGTTTATAAAAACTTTCGTGAAGCACGCGATTTTGAAGATTTCATTGGAAATTTAGGTGAAGACTAACCGTTCTAAAAACGACAATAATGCCGTTGATTTGGTTTGTAGTACGCATATGGGTGCTGCGTTAAACTTGGCGCGAAGAGGTCTCGGAAATGTCTGGCCTAATCCTGCTGTAGGCTGCGTGATTGTTAAAAACAATAGAGTGGTAGGACGCGGGTGGACCAAGCCTGGCGGTCGTCCGCACGCTGAAACAGAAGCGCTTAAAAGCGCAGGCCGAGAAGCTGTGGGTTCAACCGCATATGTGACGTTAGAGCCCTGTAATCACTTTGGTAAAACACCTCCCTGTACGGAAGCTTTAATTTGTGCAGGCGTTAAAAAAGTGGTAGTTGCGTCTCTAGATCCAGACGAGAGAGCCTCAGGGAAGGGATTAAAGCGGCTTGAGGATGCGGGGGTCATAGTGGATCTTGGTATGGCAAGATCAGAAGCAAATACAATAAATCAAGGTTATTTTTTAAGCGTTAAAAATTTTAGACCCTTCATTACGTTAAAAATAGCCACAACCTTAGACGGAAAAATAGCAACTCGGAATGGAGAAAGCGAGTGGATTACAGGAGAAATTTCAAGGAAAGCTGTCCATAAATTACGAGAAAGTCATGATGCCGTCATGGTAGGAAGTGGTACCGCCTTAATTGATAATCCCTCTCTAACGTGCAGGCTTCCTGGAGTTGAAAATACACATAAGCTCAGGGTTGTACTTGATGGTCGTTTAAGAGTTCCAGAGAATGGGGTTTTAGCTCAAACAGCTAAAGAAATCCCCGTTTTAATTTTCACCGTTTCAGGTAGTAAAGATAAAAGTGAAAAGATAAAAAGACTTGAGAGCCTTGGAATTACAATAGTTATTTTTGAAAAAAATGATGAGCGCCTCAATATTAAAGACGTTATGACAGAAATAAGTTCTCGTGGAATAACAAGATTGCTAGTTGAAGGCGGTGGTTCATTAGCTGCTTCGCTCCTGGCTAATGATTTAGTTGATGAACTTGCTTGGTTTAGAGCTCCTTCTATCATGGGAGATGATGGTCTTTCGTCTATCGCTAAATTAGGTCTGGATAAACTAGAAAATATGGCAACATTCTCAAGACAGTCGCTGACAATTTTTGGTGACGATAGTTTAGAAATTTTGACTCGAAAGTAGTAATTAATTGGATTTTTAATGTTCACTGGAATAATAACTGATGTTGCTAAAGTAAAAGTAATTCAGCAGCGTGGGGATACTCGCTTTGAATTTGAAACTCGGCTTGATACAGCTAGTTTTGAAATTGGGGCCTCTATAGCCTGCAGCGGGACATGTCTAACTATGGTTGATTTTGGTGATGATTGGTTTGCTGTAGATGTATCGTTAGAAACTTTATCAAAAACAACTTTAGGGCTATGGGAAATTGGAACATTCGTTAATTTAGAACGACCACTAAGAGTTTCAGATGAGTTGGGTGGACATATTGTCTCTGGGCATATCGATGGGGTAGGTAAGGTTAGTTTCATAGAAGTCAGAGGCGATTCCATCCGTTATTGCTTTGGCGTAGAAAAAGAACTCATGAGATTTATTGCTGTTAAAGGGTCTGTTGCGATTAATGGAGTTTCTCTAACGGTAAATGAAATTTTTGATAATACATTTAGCGTTAATATTATTCCACATACGCAAGCTAATACTACTTTTAGTGCAACCAAAATAGATGATAGTGTAAACATAGAAATTGATATGTTGGCTAGATATGTTGCGCGACTTAAAGAAACAGAGTGAATAAAAATGAGTAAAGTCCAGATGCCTGAACACGATGATTTATCTAATTATCTATCATCAATTGAAGAAATAATTGATGATGCTAGGAATGGTCGTATGTTCATTTTGGTTGATGATGAGGATCGTGAAAATGAGGGAGATTTAGTTATTCCAGCGCAAATGGCAACGCCAGACGCAATTAATTTCATGGCTACCCATGGCCGAGGTTTGATTTGTCTGGCATTGACTGAACAGCGTGTTGAAGAACTTGGCTTGCCTGCAATGAGTTCTAACAATAAAATGCGCCATCAAACCGCGTTCACCGTTTCTATTGAAGCAAAGGAAGGAGTGACAACGGGTATCTCAGCTGCTGATCGATCTCGAACTATTTTAACGGCAATTGATGCCACTAAGGGCTTAGATGATATTGCTTCGCCTGGTCATGTATTTCCATTAGCGGCTAGAGATGGTGGCACATTGGTTCGGACGGGCCACACTGAGGCATCAGTTGACATCGCCCGGCTGTCTGGGTTGGCACCAGGCGGGGTGATATGTGAAATTATGAACGATGATGGGACTATGGCCCGAATGCCTGATCTTATTATTTTTGCGCAGAAACATGGATTAAAATTAGCTACGATAGCAGACCTTATTGAATACCGCTTACGGAATGATAGGATAGTGAAGCCGAGCCTTTCCTCAAAAATCAATACTATTGGAGGTGGTGAATTTAAGTCCATTGTATTTGTAAACCAGGCTGATAACAGTGAGCATATGGCGTTGGTTAAAGGCAATGTTGCTAAAAATTCACCTATTCTGGTTCGAATGCACTCTTTCAATATGTTTGATGATATTTATAGTGCGGAAAAAACACTTGAACTACATAAGGCTATGGAGATTATTAATAAAGAAGGGTGTGGTGCCGTGGTCATGTTACGAAATCCAAGTAACACTTTTATTAGCGACAAGCTTAAAATGGATCATGAAGAGCCGGGGGTAACGTTTCGAGGTTATGGAATTGGTGCACAAATTTTATTAGAGTTAGGTATCCATGAGATGATTGTTTTGTCTAATACTGAAAGAACGCTTGTCGGTCTAGAAGGTTATGGATTAACCATTGTGGAAAGAAAACCTATCAAGATTAATAAAAATTCACCGGTACCAGTAGGCGACGGGTTCTATGAATAAGATCCTAATAGTAGAAGCTCGTTTTTATCAGGATATAGCAGAGGAACTGATGTCAGGTGCTATGACAGTGGTTGCAGACCGAAATTTTTCTGTTGAGAAAATTGAGGTTCCCGGGGTGTTTGAGGTCCCCTCTGCAGTTGCTAAAGCCTGGGCTAGTGGTAACTATTTGGGTGTGATCACCTTGGGTTGTGTTATTCGTGGCGCTACCGATCATTATGACCATATTTGCCGTGAAGTAAGCCGAGCCCTCATGGATTTTACTGTAAATAATCATATGCCTCATGGATTTGGAATTCTAACCTGTGAAAATCACCAGCAGGCTTTGGAGCGGGCAAATACTAAGGAACGGGATATTGGTGGGCGCGCGGCTATCGCATGCCTGCGCATGCTAGAGGTTCATAAGAAAATTCGTGATGACTCAATCTAAAATTAAGGATCCTCGGCGTGCGAGTGCTGCTCGTCTGGCCGCTACTCAGGGATTGTATGAAATTGAGATAACTGGTGCCTCACCTGATACAATTTTAATGGATTTTATTGAGAAACGTTGGCAAGCTCCAAGTATATACGATAATGAAGAGCACAAAATTATTGAGTTGTCAGAACCTGATAAAGATAAGTTCAGTCAAATCATAAATGGAGTTCAGAAAAATTTAAAGCAGATTGATGCTCTATTATCCACAGCCCTTGCAAATGATCGAGAAATTCAACATTTAGATGTTCTTTTGCGGACTGTGTTACGTGCAGGAATTTTTGAACTATTTTTTCTAGCTTCAGTTCCTTACCGTGTAATTATTAATGAATATATAGAGCTAGCACGGGCATTTTATTCAGAAAGTGAACCTGCTTTAGTCAATGGTGTGCTAGATGCAGTGGCTAAAGTTGTTAGACAAAAAGAATTAAAGTGTTAGTGGGTCTGTTAAAGTGACTGAAAAATTAGGCGAGTTTGAAATAATTAAGACTTACTTCTCGCCTCTAAGTAGATCTGAAAAAGGGGCTTTTAATCTAACTGATGATGCCGCTGTTATAGAAATCCCTGACGGCCATAGTATGGTAGTTACAACGGATACACTAGTTGAAAATGTTCATTTCCTATCTAAAGATTCACCCCAAAACATTGCTGCAAAATTACTAAGAGTTAGCTTATCAGATTTAGCCGCTATGGGTTCAGTTCCGGCTTTTTACAATCTTTCTATTGCGACGAAATTAGGTACAACCTCAGATTGGTTTAAGGCTTTTGCAGAGGGACTTTTAGCCGATCAGATACAATTTGGTGTTACTTTAATAGGTGGCGATACTGTCGCTACGTCTGGCCCGTTAACTTTGTCCCTAACCGCGATGGGGTTTGTCGAGAAAGGAAAGGCCATCAGTCGGGGCGGTGCAAAGTTAGGAGATGATATTTGGGTTTCTGGTTTAATCGGTGATGCAGCGCTTGGCTTGAGGGCTGCGAAAGGTAAATTAAGCTCTATTTCAGAAGAAAACAAAAGGTACCTTATATCTAGATATACTAAACCGATCCCTCAAACTTTGTTAGGCCCTAAACTGAGTGATTATGTTAATGCTGCCATCGATGTCTCAGATGGCCTAATAGGAGATCTTGATCATATTTGTGAAACATCAAAACTTGGTGCCGATATCCAAATAACTGACATCCCGTTATCACGCGCGGCCAGTATACTAGTTACTGAAAAACCTGATTATATAGATTTAATTCTTAGTGGTGGGGATGATTTTGAGTTACTCTTTACAGCGGATAAATCTTTTAGAGCTGTAGCAAAGTCCTTAACCAAAATGCTAGATGTGAATCTTACCAAAATTGGTGTAATGGTTCGTCGTAGGTCAATAGAAATTTTTGATGAGAATGGTAACGAATATTTTATAAAGAATAATGGATATACGCACTTTTAATTGATTCAATATAGAACTAGTTTAAAGTGTTATTTTGTAAATTAATACAGAATTTTAGTCTGAATTCCATTGGTTTGAATTAATGCCTAAACTTTTAATGATTATCTTAGCTATCATTGTTCTATCGGTTGCTGGTAGTGTCGCTTTTATGCAGAAAATGGAAATAGGTCCATTTGCCAATGAAAAGCCTTTAACACCAGAGGAAAAAACTGAAAAACTTAGACGTTACATATCTATGGAACCGCTCTCAATTTCGATATTTCGTGGGGGCGCCGTGGCAACCACAATCGAGCTTAAGATTCAGTTGGAAACGGTGGCGGGGAGAGAGATGTTTATAAACAAAAAATTACCAAAACTCAAAGATGCGCTTATTCGAGATCTACATTCCTATTTCCCAAGATTATTAGGGAAGAAAAACGAGCTAGATATCCCGGATCTGGCGCGTAGAATGTTTTTGATTGGGGAGATAACTCTTGGTAAAGGTGTCATAGAAGACCTCTCTATCCTGTCAGCTTCAAACCGTAAGTTAAGGTAGATAACTATTTTTTTTTTTTTTGATAATGTGTGGTTGTTTACAGTTGATTTGTTTGATGGATTCTGGCATGTTCAGCACCAAATTTTAGTACCCGTTTAAATCGAATAAATTATTGTAAGGGTGCTCTCCTTTTAATCACGGTTTCAACCAACTAAGGGTTTTACAACATGTCTAATGTTTCAATGTTGATCGTCGGATGCGGCATCATAGCGATAATTTACGGAATTTATGCGATCCGATCAGTGCTCGCTGCACCTGCGGGCACAGAAAAAATGCAAGAGATTGCATCAGCTATTCAAGAGGGAGCGAGTGCTTACCTCAATAGACAATATACGGCGATAGCAATTGCCGGAGTAGTTATTGGTATAATTTTGGGACTTTTGCTTGATTGGTCGGTAGCAATCGGTTTTGCGATAGGGGCTATTTTATCTGGTATAGCAGGTTACATCGGTATGAACGTTTCAGTTCGTGCCAATGTCCGAACTGCTGAGGCTGCTCGTTCTGTTGGATTAGCTGAAGGGCTTTCAATTGCTTTTAAATCGGGAGCCGTAACTGGTATGTTGGTTGCAGGCTTGGCGTTGCTTGGAATAGTGGGTTATTGGCTAACTCTTGAGGGTATGGTTGACACTACGAGCAAGCAAGGTATGAGGCATGTAATGGAGGCACTTGTTGGGTTGGCTTTCGGTGCTTCATTAATCTCTATTTTTGCACGTCTTGGCGGCGGTATTTTTACGAAAGGTGCTGATGTTGGATCAGACCTTGTTGGTAAAATTGAGGCTGGAATACCTGAGGATGACCCTCGAAACGCGGGAGTGATAGCCGATAACGTTGGAGATAATGTTGGTGACTGTGCGGGTATGGCAGCAGATTTATTTGAAACATATGTAGTGACGGTTGTCGCTACGATGTTATTAGCGGCATCTTTTTTTACAGGAAAAGCTCAGGCAGCAATGATGAACCTTCCTCTCTTGATTGGTGGAGTTAGTATTATTGGTTGCGTCGTCGCCACTTTCTTTGTTCGCCTAGGTTCTAATAAATCAATAATGGGGGCTTTGTATAAAGGTTTTTTTGCCAGCGTGATCATTTCTGCTGTGTTAATTGGCATAATTATCAATTGGCAATTTGGCTTTGATCAAGAGTTTATGGCAGACGGCCGTGCAATAACCGGAATGGATTTATTTATTTCTGCCATGGTTGGATTGGTTGTAACAGGGTTCATTGTTTGGATTACCGAGTACTACACTGGTACGGAGTATCGGCCAGTCAAAAGCATTGCAAAGGCTTCAGAGACTGGTCACGGTACTAACGTCATTCAAGGATTAGCCGTTTCAATGGAGGCGACTGCATTACCAGTAATTGTTATTTGCGCAGGAATAATTGTTGCTTATTTGACAGCAGGCTTGTTTGGATTAGCTATTGCGGCAACTTCGATGCTTGCGTTAGCGGGAATGGTTGTAGCTCTCGACGCGTTTGGCCCAGTAACGGATAACGCTGGCGGCATTGCGGAAATGGCTGATTTACCAGAAGACGTGCGTAAGACTACTGATGCACTTGATGCTGTCGGCAATACCACAAAGGCTGTAACTAAAGGTTACGCAATAGGTTCAGCTGGTTTGGCTGCCTTAGTTCTTTTTGCAGCCTTCACCCAAGATTTAGAGCTGTTATTTCCAAACTTGAAAATCAGTTTTTCTTTAAGTGATCCATTTGTTGTGGTTGGTCTTTTTATTGGTGGAATGATACCGTATCTATTTGGTGCAATGGGCATGATGGCCGTGGGAAGAGCTGGAGGCGCAATTGTTGAAGAAGTAAGAAGACAATTTAAAGAAATTCCAGGAATTATGGAAGGTACTGCAAAACCTGAGTATGGTAAATGTGTTGATATTCTGACGAAAGCTGCGATCAAAGAGATGATCATACCATCTATACTACCTATTGCCGCACCTTTCTTAATTTACTTTATTATTAATGCAATTGCGGGCCAAGAGGCAGCTTTTTCGGCTCTTGGAGCTTCGTTGATGGGTGTCATCGTAACAGGTATATTTGTCGCAATATCCATGACTTCAGGTGGTGGTGCCTGGGATAACGCAAAAAAATATGTAGAAGATGGAAATCACGGTGGCAAGGGATCAGAAGCTCATCATGCTGCAATTACAGGAGACACTGTGGGTGATCCGTATAAGGACACCGCTGGCCCAGCAGTTAACCCATTAATCAAGATAATGAACATAGTCGCTATTCTCCTCTTAGCTATACTGGCAGCCTAGTATATATGAGGTTAAACTAAATTCCTCAAGAAATTACTCTTGGGGAATTTAGCTTAAATATTTTAATTAGGTACCTAATTCCCTGTTCCTGGCATAATACCGCTATCAGCTCCTTGAAATCGTCCTATGTTTCCAAATATCTGTTTTAAAATGGTCATTTCTTGTCCAGCCGTACGAGTTACTCTATCAACCATTTTTATATTTTGAGCTTCTTTTAAACCGATTGTTTTAATTTCTTTAACAATACCTTTTTTATCAAAACGGATTATTATGACTTTACGATTGTTTATTTTAGGTTCAAAAAAAGCGGTAGTTTCTATCTTTTCACTAATATAGTACCAACTTTCGCCTTTAAAAATTTCTACGGTAGAAGGAGAACCTATTAACTCAACCACCTCCTGCTTATTTACCTGTCCAATTTCTATATTAGCCAACATGTCCAAATTGGGCAGATTACCTCTTGTATCTATTCGTGGGCTGCATGATGGCAGGACGGATAAAAGAGGAAAACACGTAGCTATAATAAACGATAATTTAGTTAGTAAGAAAAAATTAGTTTGCATTTTTTAAAAAAATCTCACAAGTAGCAGTCTTTGATATTTTGCTATTAGTATATTAATACTAACAGTAGATAAATATAAAGCTGTTTTATTTAAAGGGTTTAATAAATTTTTTTAATATTTCATCTAATTTATTTAAGTATTACAGGTTATAGTATGAAATTGTTAAAATTCCTAGGTTTTAAGAATTATGATAATCAGGTTCTTTCACTATATGCTAGTATAATTTTACAAGCTCGGACAGAGAGTTTTTACAGTTTGTATGGAGTGCCGGATACGTTAAATGGCCGCTTTGATTTAATCACTCTACATATGTTTATAGTTTTGCGCCGTTTAAAGGATTTAGGCGATGAAGGTGTTAAGGTTTCGCAAAATCTATTTGATATTATGTTTGCCGATATGGATAGAAATATGCGTGAAATGGGAGTTGGTGACCTGAGGGTTGGGAAGAAAGTCAAAGCTCTTGCAACTGCATTTTATGGGCGCATTAAATCGTATGATAATGGTATCGCCGGCTTAAACGATGAAACTCTTGTGGGTTGCTTAAAGCGAAATTTATTTTTAGATACAGTACCGAATGAAGAACATGTGTTAATTGTTATGAATTATCTGGTTAGAGAGATAAAAGCATCAAAAAACTGGACTATTGCTGATATAAAAACAAATAATATTTCTTTTGGTAGTATACTAGAAAATAGAGTTTTAGCTGATTGACAATGGAAAATTCGGATGAAGTTATTGAAAACGTGGTCGAATTAGAACCAGAACTCTCGGTTTTAATCACCATCAGCCAAATACAGGATGGCATTTTTAAAAAAGATATTAAAGCAACTAAAGAGCAACGCATTAAGTTAGCCAAAAGGTTTGGTATGATTGAACTACAAAGCTTTAATGCTAGCCTTAAAACTACTTTGTTAGCCACGGAACCAAGAATTGTAGTTGAAGGTAGTTTTGAGGCTAAGGTTGTTCAACAGTGCGTAGTTAGTTTAGAACCAGTTTTTAGCAATGTTAAGGGTGTATTTTGTTGTAAATATTCTGAGTCTCCGGAGGTAAAAAATACTGGACCTATTGATTTTGATTTAATGACTGAAGAGCCGCCAGAGCTGATAATTGATGGTCAATTCGATGTCGGGATTATTTTAACTGAGCAGTTAGGGTTAGAACTTAATTCTTTTCCGCGAAGTTTAGGGGTTAGCTTTGGTGCCCCATCAGATATTACTTCTGCTAATAAATTAGAAAAACGCGGGAGTAATCCATTTGACGTCTTAAAAAAACTCAAGTAACCCAGCCATATACATTTTTCCCTTCTTATCCATGCTAGTTATTCACCTTGCCAAGAGAATTAATTTGATTTAAAAACACAAAATAAATGGTCTACTTGGTTATGGGTCATTTATATATCAATTATTTTTGAACTAGAGAGTAATAGCGATGGCTGTTCCTAAGAGTAAAATTTCGAAATCTCGACGAAATATGCGTCGTTCTCATGATTCACTTTCCACTGCTGCACAAATGGAATGTGCAAATTGTGGAGAAATTAAGCGCCCGCACCACGTTTGTGCTTCGTGTGGGTACTATGATGGACGAGAAGTTACAGAAGTGGCTTCTGTCGTTTAAGCTGTTTTAATTATAATTTAATTAGCTCACTATTCTAAATTAGAGCGTGTATAGGGAGCGACCTTATTGACTGATGTGATTACCGTGTCAATTGATGGTATGGGTGGGGATAATGCTCCAGACATGGTTGTCGGTGGTTTGGAGATCGCTTGCAGACAAGACGCGAGCGTCCGCTATCTTTTATTTGGTGACGAGAATAAATTGAAGCCTCTGTTAGATTTGAATCCGTTAACTAAAGATGCTTGTGAAATTCGTCATACCGTAGATGTTGTTACTATGGACGATAAACCGACTACAGCCCTTCGCTCGGGCAAGAATTCAAGTATGCGGCTAGCTATTGATGCAGTTAAAAATG
>CAJQSN010000114.1 GCA_905614355.1 uncultured Rhodospirillales bacterium
CCTAATCGTGAATAAAAATATTAGAAATAATACAGTAGACTGTTTGCTGGAAGATCTCCTGATCAACTTTCTTTCTAGCTCTTTGTCTTACCTTGAAGTGTGTCTCATAGTTCCGGAGTTGATTAAAGATATCTTCACAGAACCCAAACCAATTGATTAGCTGGTTAGGCGCAGAATTTTGAGATATGGATAACTTTACATGGTATAAAATATCAGTGATTGGTCGAACCTATGTCGAACAGTCTAAGCAATAGAGAAGTCCCCGTTTAGGGAGGCTATTTAAGTTATTGATTTTATACGATAAATGGTGCCGCTAGATAGAATCGAACTATCAGCCTCATCATTACCAATGATGCGCTCCTATCCTGTATCTATAGTAGAAGCCAATTTATGCTTAAGTTCTGCCATTTAATTACCTGTCTTCTTTACTTAGTTGTATCAGTAGTGTATCAGCAGTTATATAGTTAGTGGCTAGATAACTGATATTATAGTAATAGGATCATACATTATGTACAAAGATTCTGACATCAAAAAGCTACAGTATGGTGAGCCAGAACTAAACCTAGGCGATGGTTTAAAAGCAATGGCGTGGAAGAGCAAGACTTCCTTTATTCTACGTAAGCGTATGAAGGGAAAGTCTACCCCATTAGCTATCACGCTAGGCTCTGTGCCTGATATGAATATTGAGGAAGCACAGGTTAAAGCTTCTAAATTTAGAACTTTGATACGTGAAGGTATTGATCCGAAAAACTATCTAAAAGAAGAAGCTGAGAAGAATAGATCCCAAGCCCTTGCTGATACAGCTAATGCTGTAACTCTACGTCAGGTTTTAGAATCAAAGGAGGCTCACGCTGAAGCTACTGGTATAGGAAATTCTGAGAACAACAGGAAGAATAGACGCTATAACATCTGTAGTATTTATGAGGATTGGCTTGATAAGCCCATTGCTCAGATAACTCGGAGCATGATTACTGAACGCTTTAATGCGATAGCTAGCACTCAGAATGGTAAGAAAGTAGAGTGGGCTAAGCAAGGTATACGCCACCTCAGTGCTTTATTTACTTATGCTATGAAGTATCACCAATGGATTGATCTTAATCCATGTACAGGTATGTCTGATTATACGGTGCTAACTGCACAGCAAGGCGCATCTGAGGAGAAATATTTAGAGCCTACTGAGTATCAGAAGTTTTTAAGATATGCCCATGAGCTACATGATCCAATTAGAAGACAGAAGTTAGCAGAAGAATTTCACTTAACTCCTAGGCAAGTTAATAAGGATCGGCTTCCACTGTTTGATGCAGTAGCAATTACATTGCTAAGTGGCTTGCGAATGAGAGAGGTACTGCACCTGAAATGGGAAGATGTTAAATTAGAACCAGAGGAATGGAAGGAAGACAATAGGGACGGTGCATACTTTCATGTTTGGATTAAACAAAACAAACCGTTTGGTATACCTATCACTCCAGAAATGGATCCATATCTAAGAAGAAGATTAGAAGCCAGATCTGATAGCAAGTATGTTTTTCCTTCGACTAAATTTAAGAATAAAGACCAACCATTTTATAATGATGAAGCAGCTCATGAAACCATAACTGAGATGTTGGGTGAATTGAGAAGGATCAGTCACACCAACAGTCTAGCCTTGCGTCATACATTCGCTACGGTAGCTCACAATCTTAAGTTCCCAATGGATCAAGTGGCTATGGCTACTGGTCATACAAGCGCAAAGAAACGGGCTGGTTTAGCCACACATATCTATGTTGGCGTTCAAGCTGATAGCTATAGACATATCTTTGAAGCTACAAATAAAGCATTGGTGGGCGATACCCATAAGGATATTGAACTTGTTCCCATATCATTCGAGGAGATTGTGGAACAAGAGGAATATTTCACAGCTGATACTAAAGCTAAGAGGTTGGCTTTATTCGATAACTTAGATCCAGATGCAAAGATTAAAGGTATGGAACATCTTGATATTACTGCAAAAGAAGTGGGTGCAATAATCAGTAAGGTCATAGGAGATACACCACATGGGCTAGGCAAGTTACCCACGTGGGATGATAAGATTGTTATGTCTGAGGGTGGCATAGATGAGGACATAAAGAAAAAAGCTAGAGGTAAAAAATGATACTACTCTGGCTCATAGACTTACTATTCTGATTAGGGTTTGGTAGGTCGCAGTTAAATCCGATGATAATTTACTTAGGGGAATTTTCCATAGAAAATTGAATGGCATCTGACATACTAAGAAAACCATCCTTTGAATTTACATAATAAACATCACCTTTTTTTGAGATTCCCCAATACTCTAATGCGTCAAACTTAGTACCATTAAAATCTATAGAATGTTGAGACCAAAAAGATATTAAAAAATCTACTGGGTTGATATCATTTCCAAAAATTTTTATATCCTTATTAAGTTGCCGTGCTAGCTTACGATTACCAGCTAATAATAGCATTTTTGCAAAATCATGTATTTTGTCATGTGATCCAAAAAACTTGCATAAAAATATATTTTCTAAGGCGTCAGCAATTCCGATAAAACCAGAATATTTTTTTTCAGTCAGGATATATAATCTGAACGTATCTGCTAAATCTCGAGAAAAATTTCCAAGTCGCTCTTTATGTTCATTGAGAGCAGGGTAATATGAGACAGCTTTTTCCCAGTCAGCATAAGGCTTAATGTTGTTAGTGATTTCTTCATATTAATATCTTGTCATAAAAATATTGGAATTGGAACTATCCAAGCTTCTTAGCTAAATCTTCTGCTCTTAGATGAGTATACCGTTGCAGCATTCTAAGATTTTTATGTCCTGTAAAAGTAACTAGAATAATACTTGATCGATAAACCACGCTAAGAGTGCTGCGATAATCACGTAAACGAGGCAAAGGATTACTCCAACTGCAATACGGTAATTTTTTTTTGTAACCTTTTTCCATAGGTTGGAGATCAGCACATACGATCCAAAGTATCCTATACCCAACAGGAGTACTGTTGGTATTGCTCCTAGATCCGGAAGTATATAACTAATCTCAAACACATTAAATAAAGCCCCGCCACCTATCAAATGTACAACAGATAACCATCGACTTTGTTTGCCTTTATTTTTTGATGATAACGGATAAGTAATTGCTATTTCTTTTTTTATTTTCATAGACTTAGATTCTTCGTTGACTTCTTTTTCTGCGAAGCCAGAAGACACCCAAGAAAATATTGGAGAAAGAAAATATGTAAAAATTAGAGGGATAGTTATCAGAAATATTGCAACACCCAATAGCAGAAACAGTGGTGGTAAAAATATAATTTTAGCTTTTTCGAGCAGTCGTTCTTGAGGGCTACATGCAAAATCGGCCTTTTTTAATCGATAAAATTCCCCATGCGACCATTTAAGGTCAACCCCAAGTCGTCTTGCATCCATCCCCAGCATTTTAACATAACCATCTCTAGCAACATATCTTTCTGCCATAGCAGCCATTTCTTCTGCAGTTTTCTTTTCTGCTTTCGTGATGTTTTTTTGTTGTTTGTAAAGTTTCTCAGTGTATTTCAACCAACTACTTAATAAACGTTTTTGGACCACTGATAGTCCAGAAATTTTATTTCTAAATTCTCGCAGTTCCTCATTATGGTTTCGATAAGTTTGGGATGAGCAGTATTTATAATCAGACAAACTATTAAAAAGGCTGTGGTCGCTATTTACAGCCCAATAACTATGATGATCGTAATCGTACCATATAGCAGAAACTATCCAGATAGCTGAAAGGACTACCCAAACTCTAAAGAGCCCTTTTTTATAGCGTAGAATTTTATTGAAAGTATCTGTGATCATCTTGATATCATGTCATATAAATATTTGGATGGGAACTACCATGCAGGGCTAGATAAGAAATGGGTTAGTAACGGTACTAGCCTAGGATGTTACTTTGGTTGTCTTCTTTATTCTGCTTTTAAGCGTGTATATCTTTGCAGCATTCTAAGATCTTTATGTCCTGTGATTGTTGCTACTTCCATCACATTCAATCCCTTTTCAAAGAACCTGCTGGTGACTTAACTTATTTGTTTAGAAAATCATCCATATCTGAAAATATATTACCAAAATTATAGTTTTTATCAAAGGATGCGATATATACCACAATATTTCTTGTGGGATCCATTGCTATAAGTTGCCCCGCATGCCCTCTAAACGTTAAAGTGGGTGAACCATTGATATCTTGCACCCATGACATAAACCCGTATTTTTTTGCATTAGGATCAGAATACTCCGTTGATACAGCATTCTCCGACCCGTATTTAAAAAACTTTCCAAGGCAAGTATTAGCGCTCATTTGCTGCATAATATATTGGCCGAAACGCACCCAATCTCTGGCTCTCATCGCACTAGATGAAATTGGTACTGTTACACCCTCATTATCTGAGAGCCAATGCAATCTCCCTTCTTTACGAAAATCTAAATAAATTTTTTCATAGAATAATTGACCAAGCGGTTTATTCGTTATTTCTTGCGCCAAAATGGAAAGGGCCAGCGGATCACTAGGATGATAATTCCATC
>CAJQSN010000115.1 GCA_905614355.1 uncultured Rhodospirillales bacterium
TAGAAGGGGACGCTTCACAAATAACACGGCAAATCTCCGCTGAAACTCCAAAGGCTTTCCAACTTGTATCGGCGATAAGCAAACGACCCGTTTTTCTAACGCTTTCAATAATCATTCCCGTATCAAAATTAGATATACAGTTAAGATCAATCACATCACATTCAATGCTAAAATTCTTAAGGTAAACTGCGGCACGCTCCGCTTCCAATACCATAATTGAAGTTGCAACAATAGTAATATCACTGCCAACACATTTAAGCCTAGATCCTAAAGGATTATCTATCTTTATAATTTCCTGCCTATCAATCTCAAAATCTAATTCATACAATAGGCGATGCTCAAAACTAATAACCGGGGCTTTATAATTGTGGATTACATATGGATAGGTCGAGAGTATCGCCGCCGAATCTGCTGGCATTAAAACAGTTAAACCTGGGATATGAGCGAATAACGACTGCAGACTTTGAGTATGCTGTGCACCTTGGCCCCAACTCCGGCCAACAACTGCTCGAATGAGTAGGGGAACTTTATAGAGGCCACCAAACATATAGCGGTACTTTGCAATTAAATTGATTATTTGGTTTGTTGCAAGCAACATAAAATCAGCTCTAATATGTGTCATGATGGGATACATACCATTCAAAGATGCCCCCACGGATATACCGGTGACGGCTTCCTCAGCAAGTGGCGTGTCCATAACTCTATCAACACCATATTTTTCTGCTAATCCAACTGTCGTCCCAAATATTCCTTTATGATCATCAGCGCCTTGACCTATAATAAAAGTATCATCTGACTTTCCCAGCGCACTATCCATAGTTTCAAATAAAGCATCGGCATATTTCAATATTTCAATCGCCATAGTTAGACCACATCCGTTAGGAGTTGAGTTGGTCCTGGCCAGGAACTTTCCTCAGCAAAAGTGACGGCGGAATCAATTGCGTCCATAACCTCCCCTTCAACCTTCGATAGTGTTTTAATATCGCAAACAAGTGGATCATCAACGATCCAACGTTCAAAGTCTTCTCTACTTCGATAGCCTGCATCAAAATCTTCACCGGGACCTACGTGCTCACATGCGCGCATAGTTTTTATTTCTAAATATTTTGGCCCATCACCCTGACGTACTGCTTTAATCAAATCATACATGGCATCATAAATTTTCTCAAAATCCCAACCTTCGTTTACACATATGGTTGGTATATTATAAGCACTCAATAAGGCCATACGATCAAAAGATTGGCGCGCCTGAACAGGTGAATGGGCAGCGAAGCCGTTATCTTCGCAGACAAAAATTATTGGCAATTGATGTAATGATGCAAAATTAAGACTTTCATGAGCGACCCCCTCCTCAAGGGCCCCATCACCAAAGAATGCAACATTCAATTGATTCGTTTTCTTATGCTTAGCGGCAAATGCCGCGCCCACAGCATGAGGAATCGAGCTTGCTACTATAGCAGAAGATCCCATCATACCTACAGTTGGGGAAGAAAGATGCATTGACCCCGCCTTACCTCCAGAAACTCCCGTCACTTTACCAAAGAGTTCTGCAAACATCAAATTCAAATCACCGCCTTTAGCAAGGTACAGTGCATGACTGCGGTATGTTCCAAAGATCCAATCTGCGGCCTTTAATGCGTGGCAGACACCAACTGCCACTGCTTCCTGTCCAATCGATAAATGCACTGGACTTTGGATTTTATCACGGGGGTATAATTCAATAATACGTTCTTCAACACGACGAATGAGTAACGCCTTGCGAAACAAATTAATGTACAAATCTTGGCTCATAATCAGGCCCATGCGTTCGGGGTGAATATTAAATATTGGAGCGGATATGTCAGTCTGAACAGGGGTGGCATTCAAACTTTTTCCTGTTTTAATTCGTGTTTACAATACCAATCATAGGTTTTTTTCAAGCCTTCCCTTAGGGATGTTTTTGCCGCCCACCCAAGTTTTTCCATCAGCCTCCGATCCAGAAGTTTTCTTTTCACCCCATCAGGTTTTGTTCGATCGAATTCTAAACCACCCCTATAATCAATAACCTGGCAAATTTCTTCAGCTAATGCTTTGATTGTAAATTCCTGGCCGGATCCAATATTAATTGGAACAGAACCTGAATAATTTTTTAACAAGTAAACAACTGCATCGGCTAAATCATCAACATACATTAATTCTCGCCTAACCGAGCCAGACCCCCAAATTTTCAGCGCCAAAGCGGTGTCCTGTTTGGCTCTATGCGCTTTTCCGATAAGAGCTGGAACTACGTGGCTCGAATTTGGATCAAAGTCGTCACCGGGGCCAAAAAGGTTATTAGGTTGGGCTGCAATAAAATCGCTTCCGTATTGAGTACGATAGGCCTGACACATTTTAATAGCCGCCAATTTTGCAATGGCATGCGGTTCGTTGGTCGGTTCAAGTGATCCAGTTAATAGAGATTCTTCAGATATTGGCTGATCTGCATCTTTCGGGTATACGCAAGCTGATCCTATGAATAAAAGTTTTTCAACTTTGTGAACATATGCTGTATGGATAATATTAGAGGCTATCATCAAGTTATCGTATAAAAAATTAGCCGGATAATTGATATTAGATAAAATTCCTCCGACCGTTGCAGCTGCTATTATAATTGTTTGGGGTTTATTTTTTCTAACCCAGTAATCAACATCGTGTTGGTTTCTGAGATCTAGATCTAATCGAGCAGCACAGAGAATATCACAATCTTCTTTTGCTAACCGCCTCAGAAGTGAAGAACCAACCATTCCATTATGGCCAGCTACCCAAACTCTCTTTTTTTTAATAGAATACTTTAGAGATGTATCCAGAAAACCCATTTGATTGTTACTTTACGCCTAAAAGCCTGAACCCAATTATTTTAGTTTAAATAGAACTTTTGAACAAGTCTGATTTATCTGAACCAATTTAAGGTAAGGCAAAGTCGTTGGGTTTGAAAATCTTTAGGGAGAGATCCATTTTATTCATTTCTCCTTACCTTCTTTTTCAGCAGCCAATCTCAACGCTTTCAGCCCTTCGGCTTTTTTTCGTGTTTCTTCTGCTCTTGCTTTTTTCTCTTTGATGAGCTTCTCATCCGTATTCTTAGGTGGGCTGCGATCTTTAAACTCGCCTTGATCACCCCGCTCCATAGCCGCTATCATTTTATCATCGGCATTGTTTGGTCTTGTTGATCCTGATCCCATTAAGCTACTCACTCTTTTAAATATTACTTACCAAATTAAAATTTATTTTCTAACTTACTTGCAAACTTACCTTTAGACAATTCAAATGAGTACCTACGACATGTAGGCAAGACTAAGGGCGCAATGCGCATCGTGTGAAAGTAATTAGATATAATGAAACAGCCTGGGAGGTGGTCGCGATATGGGACGTTATGCAGGCGTTAAGAGTGCTGAACGAATGTTGGATATTATCGAACTGCTAAACCGCTGCCGCGGCGCCAATGTCGCTGAGTTGACTAATAATTCTGGATTTTTCCGTAGAGCCATAGATCGCATGCTTTTGTCGTTAATAAAATTTGACTATGTGCACAGGCTTGAAACTGACGGCAAATACTATCTAACACATTTGGTCCGAAAACTTAGTGATGGTTTCAGCGAAGAAGAGTGGATCACGGATGTTGCCTCGCCAATTCTACTTGAGCTTGGTGATAAAATATTGTGGCCGTGCGTCTCGATGAACTTGCTAAATCTTTGGGTGATAAAGTTAAACTTTTT
>CAJQSN010000116.1 GCA_905614355.1 uncultured Rhodospirillales bacterium
ATACTGGTTCTAAATAGATGTGTTCAATAAGTCTGTTGTTTTCTAAGGAGAGCTATAAATGTCAGCCAGCAGTGAATTTTTAGTTAAACCTAATCCAAGTGATGCACGACTTACTGAAAAAGTCCAAGGAGTAGACCAAGACAAAAAAAAAATCATAACTTCGGTTACGGTTGAACGGCCCCTGACACTGTTTTTAAATAGCCAAGAAATTGTTACAATGATGTCGATTTGCGATTATCCCGAGTTCCTTGCTGTCGGATACCTTGTAAATCAAAACATGCTTACAGATAATGACGAAATTATAAAAATCGAATACGAGGAAGATATTGAAACAGTTATCGTTAGGACTACTCAAGAAACAAACTTTGAAGACAAGTTAAGAAAGAAAACACTAACTTCTGGTTGTGCTCAAGGCACCGTATTCGGTGATCTAATGGAAAGATTTGAAGAAGTAAACCTTCTACTAAATATAAAACTTAAAACCTCTGATTTATATGCTGTACTGAAAAGGATTAATACGGCGCCCAGTTTATATCTTGAAGCTGGAGCTATTCACGGCTGCGTTCTGTTCAAAAATTCGGATCCTATACTGTTTATGGAAGACGTCGGGCGGCACAATGCCGTCGATAAGATAGCAGGTTACATGTTTCTTAATAATATTAGTGGTGACGATAAAATGTTTTATACCACCGGTCGCTTAACTAGCGAAATGGTAATAAAAACAGTTCAAATGGGGATCCCTATTTTAGTTTCACGGTCCGGATTTACGGCATGGGGCGTGGATTTGGCACGGCAGGCGGATTTAACACTTGTCGGCCGCGCGCGCGGAGAGCGATTTATTGTGCTCGCGGCTGAGCACCGCATTGAGTATGACTGATAATCACGGTTCGCTCTTATTAAAAGAGGTCACTGGTGTCATTCTTGCTGGAGGGCAATCGCGGCGTTTTGGTGGTGGCGATAAATTCCTAAAAGAGTTAAATGGTACATCCCTTATTGACCGCATAGTTAATCGTGTTAGGCCGCAGACTGATGATTTAATTATAAATTCTAATAGTAATGCTCTTATTTTTAAAAAACAAAATCTCCCGGTTATTCCTGATTCTATAAAAGGTTATGCCGGGCCTCTAGCTGGGGTCTTGGCTGGTATGGAATGGGTATTAAAAAATAAGTCCGAGTGTTGTTGGATAGTTACTTTTCCGTCAGATGCACCATTTATTCCTCTCAACTGCGTGGCAAAAATGAAAGTTCATGCAGAAAAAGCAAAAGCAAATATTGTTTGTTCGGCTTCTGGTGATCGAACGCACCCAGTTTGCGCCCTTTGGCGGGTTGATCTTGCCAATGATCTTCGTAAAGCAATGTTAAATGAAGAGATAAGGAAAATTGATTTGTGGACTGCTAGGCATCGTCTCTCTGTAGTTGAATTTTCAAACCAACCATATGATCCTTTTTTTAATATAAATAGGGCAGGTGATTTGGAACGTGCGGAAGAAATACTTAAATCTAACGAGATATAGTTTTAAAAGAGCCAAATGGTTTAAAAGTTTTTACGTCACCTCCTTCGCTAACAGCAGCAATCATTTTTTTTAAATTAGTGACTATTGTTCCGGATAAGCATTCTATGCCAAGATTTAGAAGCTTTGGAGCAAACGGTGTGCTCGGACCGACCAGACAAATACGGGCATTCTTGGATAATTCTATAAGGTTTCCTGCTGTCCCGTTTAATAAAGCAGAGGATGTAATAATAACTGCTGCGCTATTGGGTAATAATTTCACTGCATCATTTTCACTGTATTCATCTTTGCGTGGATCTTTTTCTATAACCCTTATATTCTTGAACCGCTTAGAAATCCCTGGAAATCTGCCAATTACCGTTATAGGGCCTTCGATATCAAGGAAAGTATCTAAGCCGTTTTTATTTTTAGCTACAAGATCATACCTGTTATAAAAAGAATTAATAGTTGCCATTCCTATGGACACTTCGACAGGGTTTTTTGAGCGTACTAATTCTGCTGCACTGGTTGTAGTTAGTTGAGTGAGGTCACCCGCACCAGTGATTGGTAAGCAAAGAGCGTTCTTTCGTCTGGGGGTGCTGGCGAGACCGCATCCAAATCGTGTTTCAACTAAGGTCCAGTTTAAACCAACTACCACTCGTTTTATTTTTTGATCCTGTATATCGGATAGAAGTATATCGAAAATTATTTTATTGGTTATCATATAGATCTCGCCTGTTGAATTTTTTTTTCTTGAAGCT
>CAJQSN010000117.1 GCA_905614355.1 uncultured Rhodospirillales bacterium
TTCGACGTTTGTTTTCTTTTTGATAGAATTTAGTTGGAAATTTAAATATTCCGAAAGAGTTACGATTACATACCTTGTGGAGTAAATAGTGGTAGATTCATTAAAAATCAATGTTATTGGCGGTGGCCCCGGTGGACTTTATTTTTCTATTTTGATGAAACTTGCTAATCCAAAGCACCAAATAACGGTATATGAGCAGAATAAATCCAATGATACTTTTGGTTTTGGTGTTGTTTTCTCAGATGAAACACTTGAGAATTTTATGGGTCAAGATCCTATAACTTATCAAGAAATCAAAAATCAATTTGCCTATTGGGATCAAATTGAGGTTCGTTATCGGGGAGAACGAATACGTTCAGGGGGTCATGGATTTGCTGGTATGGCCCGAATGACACTTATGAATATTTTTCAGAAACGCTGCCTGGATCTTGGTGTTATTCTTAATTATGAAACGGTAATTAATGACTTGGAGGAAATTCGGGATGCTGATCTGGTTTTGGCTGCAGACGGTGTAAATAGTTTTGTTCGCGAAAGCCTCAAAGATCATCTAAGACCTACAATAGACATACGAAAAACTAAGTTTGTATGGCTAGGGACCACTCAGAAGTTTGATGCATTTACGTTTATCTTTAAAGAAAATGAGGACGGCTGGTTCTACAATCATGCTTATCAATATGGTCAAGGTATTGGCAAGGTTGCTTCAACATGGATTCTAGAAACTCATGAGGACACTTGGAAAAAGGCTGGTTTGGACGAGGCAAATGAAGATGAAACAATTTCTTATTTTGAAGCTCTTTTCTCTGATGAGCTAGCGGGACACCGTCTTTTTTCTAATAAATCTGTTTGGCGGAATTTTCCAGTAATATCGGCTGAAAAATGGTCCTATGAAAATGTCGTATTGATTGGTGATGCTGTTCACACTGCACAATTTTCTATTGGTTCTGGTACTAAGATTGCGATGGAGGATGCGATAGCTCTTTCTAATGCTGTTTCGAGTGCGTGTGATGGAAATGGAAGTATTTTAGATGCATTAAGCGCTTATGAGTCGGAACGAAAAGATGTGATAGCAAGGTTGCAACGAACGGCGATGGTAAGCCTTAACTGGTATGAAAATGCTAGACGTTACAATAATCTGTCTCCTAAACAGTACGTATTTAATTTTTTAAGTCGGAATAAATCGGTTACATATGAAAACTTAGGTTTGCGTGATGCTGATTATGGAGCTGGTGTAAACCAGTGGTTTTCTGAGTTGGTGCGAGATGATCTCGGGTTTGATTTACCAACAGATAATCCACCGCCTCCCATGTTTACTCCTTATAGGGTTGGGAATCTTGTTTTGCAAAATAGGGTTGTTGTGGCGCCAATGTGTCAATATTCGGCCAATGATGGAACACCAACGGATTGGCAATTAGTCCATCTTGGTAATTTTGCTAAAGGTGGCGCCGGCTTGGTAATTACCGAGATGACTAATGTATCGCCAGAAGGGCGCATTAGCTACAAGTGCACTGGTATGTACAAACCCGAACATATCCCGGCGTGGAAACGCATCGTGGATTTTGTTCATGAGAATTCTAATTCAAAAATTTGTGTCCAGTTAGGCCATGCTGGGCGGAAAGCATCGTGCAATGTTGGCTGGGTTGAAGGCGGCGCGTCCCTTAAAGACGGTGCATGGTCTATACTAGCGCCCTCGTCAATTCCTTTTGCACCGAAAAGTCAAGTGCCAAAAGAGATGGATCGATCGGATATGGATAAGGTACGTGATGATTATGTTCTATCAGCCACCATGGCTGCTGAAGCGGGTTTTGATATGATTGAATTTCATGGTGCTCATGGTTATTTACTTTCGAGTTTTATTTCACCAATGAGTAATATTAGAACCGATGAGTATGGGGGATCTATTGAAAATAGAATGAAGTTCCCATTAGAGGTTTTACGGGCTGTTCGAGCAGCTTGGCCTTCAGATAAGCCTATTTCTGTCCGTATTTCTGCCGAAGACTGGGTTGGTGAAAGGGGTACTTCAGGAGATGATGCCGTTGAAATAGCCAGGCTTTTTCATAATAATGGTGCTGATATAATACATGTGTCCGCGGGTCAGACATCTTCTGAGCAGAAGCCAACTTATGGAAGAATGTTCCAGGCCCATTTGAGCGAGCAGGTTAGATTAGAAGCCGGTATTCCAACAATGGCGGTTGGCAATATCACTACGGCAGATCAAGTTAATACAATTTTAGCAGCGGGCCGGGCGGATTTGGTTACTCTTGGACGACCCCATCTCAGCGATCCGTTTTTTACGCTGCATGCTGCGGCCCATTACAACTGGGAAACCCAATATTGGCCAGATCAGTATCTTCGCGGTAAGGATCAAGCGTTTAAAGAAGCTTTGACTGCAAACGCTAGACAGTCTGAATTATTGGGGGCTAATAAACCGACCTCTCATGCGTAAATATTTATTACCAAAACAGCAGAGGATTTTATACCTTACCGGTTTATTGGGGTACAATAATTTTATTACATCGTTAAAACTTGTTAGGCTAGCTTATTTCCCCATGGCTTGGCCGGCTATAACTAACTTCTGTATTTCGCTGGTACCCTCGTAAATACGTAATGCGCGAATTTCTCTATATAAGCGTTCTACAACAACCCCAGAAACAACACCCATACCACCAAAAATTTGAACGGCATCGTCAATTACTTCTTGAGCACTTTCAGTTGCATATAATTTTGCCATTGAGCTTTCCCGTGTAACCCTAATGCGTTGGACATCTTTAACCCAAGCAGACCGGAAGACAAGCAGCGCGGCGGCATCTATTTTTACTGCCATGTCACCAATTTTTGTCTGAATAATTTGAAAATCACCAATTTTTTGGCCAAAGGCCTCTCTAGATTTAGCGCGATTGATTGCTTCGTCCATAGCCCGTCTGGCAAACCCCAGAGCCGCACCACCAACGGTAGTCCTGAAAATATCAAGTGTTGTCATTGCAACCTTAAATCCCTCACCCGACTGGCCGAGCATACTGCTGGTCGGGACGCGACAATCGGTTAATGTTATAGTACCTAATGGGTGGGGTGCTATAACGGTTATACGCTCTGTGACAGCGAGACCGGGGTTGTCCGCATCAATTACAAATGCTGAGAGACCTTTGGCCCCTGGCGCATCACCTGTTCGCGCAAATAGAACATACTGGTCCGCTATTCCGGCATTAGATATCCACGTTTTAACGCCGTTTATCACATAATGATTACCGTCAAGTACAGCCGAGGTTGACATCGCAGCTACATCGGATCCGCTATTTGGTTCAGAAATTGCAAAAGCTGCTGTGCGATTTCCAAGTCCTACATCCGGCAAGTATTGTTGTTTTAGCTCCTCAGATCCAAATAACGTAATAGATCCGGAGCCAAGACCTTGCATTGCGAACGCAAAATCTGCGAGGCCAGTATGGTAGCCTAAGATTGAACGTGCCAAAGCCATATGTCGTACATCAAAATTATCTAAGGCTCCACCATACGCTGCCGGGATTGTATATTTCAACCAGCCGTCATCCCCAAGCTTTTTGATAATATTCTTAAAAGAACTATCTAAGGCCTCATTTGTATGATGATCGTCATTTTCTAATGGAGCTATTTCCTGCTTTGCCCAAGCCGTAAGGTCATTGGCAAAGCGTCTATGGTTATCATCAAAGAATGGCCAGTCAAGATAAGTGGTATCAGACATATTTTAATCCCTTGTTACATAACTGAGCCGCCGGCAATGACGATTGCCTGGCCGGTAATTGAGGCTGATGATGGAAGGCACAGCCAAGCCGCACTTTCAGCTACTTCTTCTGGTGTCACGAGGCGCCCCATTGGGCTCATATTTTCTATTTCTGTTTTGATATTTGTTTTATCACGGCCCGAATTTTTAGCAATACTATCAATGGCTTCTGATACTAAATCGGTCTCGGTATATCCTGGACAGATAGCGTTTACAGTAATTCCTTTTTTTACTGCTTCCAAGGCAAGTGTTCGAGTTAACCCAATTACTGCATGTTTAGATGCTGTATAGGCAGCGATGTATGGATAGCCGCGCAGGCCTACGGTCGAAGAAATATTAATGATCCTGCCATAAGCGCGTTCTCTCATGGTGTCATAGACCTGCTTAGTGCAGAGGAATGTGCCCGTAAGGTTTAAATCTAAGGTAGTTTTCCAAAATTCCAGATCCATTTTGTGGAATGGCATACTTTTGCCAATACCAGCATTATTAACCAAAATATCTATAGGGCCGTTAGCATTAACAGATTTTGCAAACGAGCTTTCGATTTCTTTTTCGTTGGTAATGTCAGTGCTGGTGTAAAATACATTGGTCCCGAATTCGGTTGCCAAATAGTCACTTTGTTTTTTAAGAGTTTTGTTGTCCCGTGCAAGCAGCGACACATTGGCCCCAAGAGCTGCTAGCGCATTTGAGATAGCAGCGCCAATACCGCGCGATCCTCCAGTAATTAATGCGTGTTGGCCTTTAAGTGGCTGTGTTACAAATAAACTACCAAGGTTTTTCTGTTTAAAATCGTTCATTTATTGATCATTGGAAATTGGAGACATTAAAACAACCCATTTATTTTTAACTATTCTAATTATATCGTAATTATTCGCCACTTGCCATAATTTCATCAATGCTTACATAACGTTTTTCGCGGGCAGATTTAACTCCTGCACGGATTACAGCTAGCGACCTTGATGCCCATTCACCACCGACTTCAGGTTCTGCACCTGTTCGAATACATTCGCCAAATTCTTCCATTTGCTCGGCAATAGTATCGTTGGGCTCAAAGTCCATTTTTATTGGTTTTTTTACGCCCCGCTTTACGTGGTACATGCCGCTGTGAAGTGAGTAGAGCGCTGACGCTTCTTTACCGTAGATATTCATGACATAATTTTCACCTGCTGATGCATAGCCGGCATTCAAGGTCGAGATTGCACCATTATCGTGCTTCATAACCAATCCGGCAACATCTGGGTTGTCACCGGGTAGAACTAGTTGTGATAACATTCCAGATACTTCCATAATCGGGCCCATTAGCATTTCCATAACATCCACATAGTGTGGTCCAATTTGCAACATAACCCCGCCGGGCATACCGTCAGCGGTATACCGCCAATGATCAGCCTCGAATTGACCTAAGCGATCGCGACTAATATTAGCTTCAGCTTGAACTATTTTCCCAAACTTTCCCGCTTTAATTTCCTCGTGAACCCAGCGAAATTGATTTTCACGGCGACGTTGAAAACCAATTGAAAGTTTTACATTAGCATCACGACAAATTTTTGCAATCTGCATGCCTTCGCCAACACTATTGGCAATAGGTTTATCAAGAAATATGTGTTTTCCAGCATCAGCCGCTTGACGTGTTGTTTCTAGATGAATGTTATTTGGTGTGGTATTTATAATAGCGTCGATAGTGTCGTCTGCTAATAAATGCTCGTAACTATCAGCATAAGCGCAGTTATATTTTTTTGAAAAAGCTTGGCGCTTGTCTTTTGAGCGTGTGAAGCAGGAAACGACTTCAATGCCGTTAGCTTTTACAATGCCGTCGGCCAGCACATCTGACCACCAGCCAAGACCGAGAGAAGCAACGCGGATTGGAGCTGAATTCATAATTAATTCTCCTAAATTTATTTTAGTTTTTGTTTGGGTTATTTTTTCTTTTTTGCGTTGTGCTCAGCCCAGAAGGACCAAAATATTGAGGCCCCAGCCAAACACAAAAAGAATAGGCTGAAAGGCGAGGTAAAAAATATGGTGATGTCATTTTGAGAACTTATTAAAGACACCCGAAGGTGCTCCTCTAATTGCCGCCCTAAGACTAATGCTAAAAGTAGAGGTACGATAGGTATATCAAGCCATCGCATTATGATACCAAGAAGTCCAAAACTAAACATCACATAAACA
>CAJQSN010000118.1 GCA_905614355.1 uncultured Rhodospirillales bacterium
TTACAACGTCAAAAGATTACGTACGCCTCACCGCGTCACAACAAAAATATATTACAGCCGTCCCAGTAATACTCGATTGGGAAGATAGTAGTTCATTAGATACGCTCTTGAGACCATTTATCTAGATCCAGGCAAATACGACGAGACAAAATTATATGAAAACATGGTTCCGCAGATTTATTTTTCATCCTAGCCAGGCCATCATAGCATGGGCTTTAAACACTTTCTTCTCAATACTACCACTGGATTGGGCCTCGGCATTAGGCGGGTGGATTGGGCGCAAAATTGGCCCACTATTGAGCGTTACACAAAATGCACGAAGAGAGCTAAAAACTGTTTTTCCTATGCTGGATACATTGGAAATTGAAAAAATTATTAATAGCATGTGGGATAATTTGGGTCGAACAGCAGGCGAGCATCCCCATCTTACTAAATTTAATCCATATTTGGAAGATAGCCGGGTTGAGGTTGTTGGAGGAGAAATCTTAGACCAAGCCCGTAAGGATGATAAACCCAGTATAGCTTTTAGTGGCCACCTAGCAAACTGGGAATTAGTCCCCCTTACCTCGACCAAAAGAGGATTGCCATTGCACTTAATCTACCGCCGGGCAAACAATCCATTCTTTGATCGTTTGGTTCAAAGGGGACGTGCGAGTACAGAAGGACAATACTTTCCTAAGGGTCCCGATGGTGCAAAAGGCATTCTGCGGACACTTAACAAGGGCCAGCATATTGCTATGCTAGTGGACCAAAAAATGAATGATGGTATTGAAGTTCCCTTTATGGGACGCAATGCCATGACGGCCCCCGCTCTTGCGCAATTAGCATTACGTTTTAATTGTCGGGTAGTTCCTGTTCAAGTTGAACGGCTCAAAGGTGCAAATTTTAGGGTCACAATCCATCCACCTTTAATTCTTCCAAATACTGGAGATAAGCAATCCGATATTCTTAGCTTGATGACTGAGGTAAATGATCATCTAGAAAACTGGATAACACAACGGCCTGAACAATGGCTTTGGGTTCATAATCGCTGGCCGAACAAACCTTGATTATTCCCAAAATAATTGTTCGGGGTCAAGCGGTGTTTGATTTAATTTCAATCCCCAATGAAGGTGCGGACCAGTTGCCCGCCCAGTCTTGCCAACTGTACCAACAATTTGTCCTTTTAACACCTTCATGCCAGGTCTGACGTTAATTGAATTCATGTGAATATATATTGAACGTAAACCCAGACCATGATTGATAATAATTGTTTTACCATTGAAAAACATGGATTTATGTACAAAAATTACAATGCCGTCAGATGCAGCTTTGACAACTGACCCCTCGGGTGCAGCAATATCTAAACCAAAATGAGGCTGGCGTCGCTTACCATTCAGTATACGTTGCGATCCAAAAACACCGCTGACCCGTCCGACCACTGGAATAACAAACCCTGCGGTAAAATATGGTTCTTTTACAAAAACTAAACGAGCCTTATTAATCAATTTACTCTGATTTTTTATTAATGCTAAATCTTTTTTATTTGGTGTTACTTTACGTTTTGGTAAACCATTAATTTTTTGAATTTTATAATTACGTTGCCCGATTGAAAGTAACCTATCATGAGATGTGCCATCCTTAAAAAAAATTTCGAATGCAGCAGAGAGTTTAAAATTACGGGCAAACCCGATTAAGAAATTACCACTATCAGCTTGGAGGATAGGCTTACCGTCCAATTGTATTTTTGCTCCTGGAGTCGCCCAACCGACAATCAAGCCGCCTTGTATCATGTTCCCAGTCAATTTTATTTCGCCCGCAATCGACATTGAATTGACAAATAAAAAAAATAAAAAGGTAGCCCCGGCCCAAATCACAAAAGAGAGCCTTGTGGTTCATCACCCACATCTAAGCTTTTTTTTCTAGTAGATCTTTTTTTCTTTTCTATCAACTTTCTTTCACTCAAAATAGTTCCACGTACATCACCATCACTAAATTTAATACCTATGCTCATTCCAGGCTCGGTTGAAGTAGCAGAAAGTAAAGGCTTACCGTCTAAATCTGTCACTAACGCGAACCCACGATCTAATACTCGTTGGAACGATACACCCTCTAATTTTAAGGATGCAAGATCGAGTTCATGTGATTTTTTTTCAACAAAGGAGCTGATGCCTCGGCTCCAAGCACGAATTTGGCTAATAAATTCATTTTGTTTTACAGCAATATACTGGGCCGGACTAATAAGTCCGGCTGATAACTGTAGTATCTGAGATGCGAGGTTTTTATAATAATAATCTTTTGCATTAATTAATTTTTCAAAACAGTCATCTAGCCGCTGGGTAGCTTCTTCTGCTATTCGGGTTGGGTTCGGGAGCCCCCGCGACAAACCCTCAATATCGCGCCTATTATCCTCATAAGACCTATTCATAGCCCGGTGGAGTCGAACACCAGATATTGCTAATGTCTCAATCAGATTAGCACGTACTGGAACAGCCATTTCAGCCGCTGCTGAAGGAGTTGGCGCGCGTTTATCTGACACAAAATCTATCAGTGTTGTGTCCGTCTCATGGCCAATGGCCGAAATTAATGGAATATTGCTATCAGCAGCGGCTCTTACCACCGCTTCTTCATTAAACGCCCATAGGTCTTCGAGACTACCCCCACCACGCGCAATAATAAGAAGATCGGGCCTAGGCACATTCCCTCCCCACTTTATAGAGTTAAAACCTTCAATTCCTGCTACTATTTGTTCAACAGCCCCATCCCCTTGCACATTGGCCGGCCACAACAATACATGTCGGGGAAACCGGTCATCTAGCCGGTGCAAAATATCTCTAATAACGGCCCCTGTTGGCGAAGTTACAACCCCAATACAGTCTGGCAAATAAGGTAATTCCTTTTTAAACTCTGGATTAAAAAGGCCTTCTGCAAGGAATTTCTTTCGACGATCTTCTAAGAGCTTTAAAAGCGCACCTTCACCAGCAACCTCCATCTGCTCAATCACAATTTGATAATTAGAGCGACCTGGATACGTCGTCAGACGTCCAGTAGCAATAACTTCCATCCCATCTTCAGGACTTATTGACAGACGGCTTGACATCCCCTTCCAGCAAACAGCATCCAATACTGAATTCTCATCCTTCATAGTCATATACATGTGTCCAGAACGAGCTAGCGTGAATCTAGAAATTTCCCCACGCACACGAACATGGGAGAAATTTTCTTCTACAGATCTCTTAAGGGCCTGAGAAATATCACTAACAGAAAAAATCGGGCGATTATCACCCGAGGATTCTGCATGAACAATATTTTTATGTTTATCGGTCATGACTTACTGATAATTTATGATACAAAACGCTTAATTTATAATACGATAATATATTGGAGTTTGTAAATGGATATACTTATTGTAGGTGGTGGTGGGCGGGAGCACGCTCTTAGCTGGGCTATATCTAAATCTCCAAAATGCAATAAACTTTATTGCGCTCCGGGTAATGCTGGCATAGCAGACATAGCTGAATGTGTAAATATTCAAGATAATAACGTTTCTGCTATAGTTATATTTGCAAAAAAAAAGGCCATCGATTTAGTTGTAATTGGACCTGAAGTCCCTCTAGTCCTCGGTTTAGTCGACGCTTTAGAAGCAGAAAATATCAAAGTATTTGGTCCAAGTGGTAACGCAGCCCAACTTGAAGGGTCAAAAGCATTTATGAAGAAGCTGTTTAAAAAATATAATATTCCAACTGCAGCTTTTGAGTGCTTCACCGATTTTAATCGAGCCGTTGCTTATGTACGCAAACAAACCACACCAATAGTCATCAAAGCCGTCGGTTTAGCGGCTGGTAAGGGGGTAGTGATAGCTAATACAGAGAATGAAGCCATTGATGCCTTAGATCAAATGATGAATAAAAAAAAATTTGGGGCGGCTGGTACAGAAGTCGTTATAGAGGAGTTTTTAGATGGTGAAGAAGTGAGCTTTTTTGCGCTCGTAGATGGCAAGACAGCCATACCTCTAATATCGGCACAAGACCATAAAGCAGCATATGACGGTGATAAAGGACCTAATACAGGTGGCATGGGAGCATATTCGCCGGCACCTATTGTAACTGATGCCATAGCAGCAGAAATAATGAAAACCGTAATTCAACCAACTATCAATGCAATGGCCTCTGAAGGCTATCCCTATAAGGGAGTTCTATTCGCTGGTTTAATGATTAAGAACGGTAAAATTAAAACCTTAGAATTTAATATTCGTTTTGGTGACCCTGAATGTCAGGTATTAATGGCGCGTTTAGATTCTGATATTGTTGAAGTGATAGATGCTGCGGTGACCGGAAGACTTGGGGACGTTGAGCTTACGTGGAAAAAAGAGGCTGCCTTAGTAGTAGTTATGGCTACAATTGGTTATCCTAACTCCTACACAAATGGCTCAGAAATTAAAAACCTAAAACAGGCTAGTGAAATTAATGGAATCACTATATTTCACGCAGGTACAAAAGCTAAAAATGGAAAAATTATAGCTAATGGTGGGAGGGTTCTTAGCATTACAGCCCTTGCTTCTGATGTTAAGAGTGCTCAACTAAAAGCCTATAATGCAGTTGATACCATTGATTGGCAGCAAGGCTTCTGTCGCCAAGACATCGGCTGGCGAGCTATTGATCGAAAATAACAGATTAAAATACTAATTATTTTGCGTTTTAGCGAGTTCAGACCACACTGTTGGGCCCCAACTTTGATGTGCCATAGCCACTGCTCCTTTAAGGGCTTCACGTAAGTCAGCAGCGTCTTTTGTTATAATTTTAGCATCTGATTTTAATTGTTTCTTATTCACTCCGTCAAAGACAATCTTATTTTCTAAGGCATGGTACAATACCGTAGTTGAAAACATATCTTCTGCTCCAATTGGTATATCATATAAATCAACATTTATCTGATATATTGGCACCATCTTTTTAAAATATGGCAGTTCGGTTAAAAACATTGTAGCATTTATTTTAATTTTTTTCTTTCTATAATCACACTCCATCTCCAAATTATAATCAGAAGTAACTTGCAAACTTCTTTTAACCTCAACCTTAACTTTACTAATGAATTTAATCTTGTAGTTACATGGCCATAATTGAGTATTATTTTCATTCAGACCAATTATGTTGTTGCTGATTGGCCGCAGAAATTTACCATCAATCACTGGCACAAGAGCCGTACTATAAACAAACCCTATATTTTTTCCATTTCTTTTAACCGCAATCCATTTAGTTCCTTTGGCTTTTCCAATAGAATTAATTCTCTTATTTTTTTTCAATCGGCCAACTACAGCAGATTTATTCGTAGGTTTTTCACGCACATTTACATCTCTAAGCGCCAAATATGTTTTAGCTGATGACGACAGTTGGCTATTGTTAAAAAGATCGGCAGCCCGTCCATAGAATGGTAAAAACACAAGCATTACGATAAATAAAC
>CAJQSN010000119.1 GCA_905614355.1 uncultured Rhodospirillales bacterium
TAAGAACCGAACCAGCTATCGACATATTATAACTATTTGCATTCAATTCACTTGTAAAAGAGCTCTGAATTGTGTGAACTAGGGATAGGTAATTTTGGAGAAATTTGCTCATGTATCCTGATTTAAAGTTATTTGTTGCCGGCGAGTGGCGTAAAACGGCGAGTGACTTGCCGGTGGTAAATCCAGCAACAGAAAAGGAGATTGGGCGCTTGCCGCATGCCAGCAAAAACGATCTGGACGATGCGTTAGATGCGGCAGAAAGCGGTCTTCGAATTTGGAGTCGGACCGCGCCCCGTGACCGCTCCGATATCATTTTGCGCGCCGCTAAACTGATGCGCGAGAGGCAGGAAGAGATCGCCCAATCTATAACCGCCGAACACGGTAAGCCCCTGCAGCAGGCGCGCATGGAAGTTATCCGCGGCGCCGAATTTTTTGAATGGGATGCAGGGGAGGCATTAAGGACATATGGTCGCGTCATCCCAGCCGCACCTGGAAACAAAATCACTGTACATCATCACCCTGTTGGAGTTGTTGCGGCTTTTTCGCCCTGGAATTTTCCAATGAGCCAACCTGCACGTAAAATAGCCGGGGCTTTGGCTTCGGGATGCTCGATTATTCTTAAAGCTGCCGAGGAAACGCCCGCCGGCGCAATACACATCGCCCGAGCCTTTCAAGATGCAGGGCTACCTCCTGGCGTATTTAATTTAGTTTTTGGCACACCGTCGGAGATTTCAGAATATCTAATCCCGCAAGATGCTGTGCGACTCGTGGCTTTTACCGGTTCGACCAATGTCGGACGCCATTTAACAACACTGGCTTCAGAACACATGACGCCAGTACTCATGGAACTGGGTGGCCACGCACCAGTGATCGTTTGCGAGGATACCAACGTGGATCGAGCAGCGATTAGTGGCGCCGAGCGAAAAATGAGAAATGCCGGACAAGTCTGCACCTCACCAACGAGATTTTTTGTGCATGAGAGTATATTCGAAGACTATGCCAACGCTTTTGTAAAGCGCGCTGCCGAAACTGTTGTTGGAGACGGTACTATTGTTAATGTAGAGATGGGACCATTGGCCAATGACCGCCGTGTGCCCGCATTATTACAACTTGTCGAAGATGCACGCGACAAAGGCGCTGACGTTAGAACTGGCGGCGGGCCCCATGGTAACAGGGGTTACTTCTTCCAACCGACGGTCCTTACTAATGTGCCTAATGAAGCAAAGATCATGCAAGAAGAACCCTTTGGACCAATTGCAATAATCAATCCTGTCACATCGCTTGATGAAGCCATCCAGAAAGCTAACTCTGTCCCCTTTGGCCTAGCAGGCTATGCTTTCACTAATCGAGCCGACTATATTGATCAAATGATTGATGAAGTTGAAGTGGGTAACTTGTCAATTAATACCCTCGAGGCCTCCTTGCCCGAAACCCCATTTGGCGGAGTAAAATCCAGTGGGTATGGACGCGAGGGTGGTTCTGAAGGGATTGAAAACTATATGACCATCAAGAACGTCTGGCACTCCTCGGAAATTATTTAATCAGGTGCTAATCTTATTTAAACGGTGGAAAATTAACTGAATTGATCGTATTCCTGGCCAAGTAATTTCTCAAAACATGACCGTTTTTGTGATTATTTCCATAATTTCTAGCCTAGGAGCCTACCCCCTTCGACCAATAATTTATGAACTCTCGCTCGTTTGTATTCTAAAACACCACCCCATAAATGGAACTTACACCGAGGTTCACTAAATACCCCCATTACCCACCATCAACTTAACGTGACAATCCCCTCTTGCTATATTTCTATCGCGATCACATATATACGATAACTTCAATTAGATTAGGAAAATTGCACTTGGCGCATAACTCGGCCTCATTTGATCGGCCTAAGGGACAAAATTTAAAATACCTTCGCCGTACAGCTAGTTTTTTAAGACCATATAAAAAACAGGTAGTGGCCGCCATCACTGCTTTAGTAATAACCGGACTTTCGGTTCTGGGGCTCGGCCAAGGGCTAAAAAAGCTAATCGACGGCGGTTTTGTGCGCAATGATCCTGGCGCTCTCGATAGTGCTCTCTTCCTACTACTTGCCCTTTCTCTAATTATGGCTATGGGCACGTTCGCACGATTTTATTTTGTATCCTGGTTGGGTGAACGGGTGGTAGCAGATTTACGCAAAGCCGTGTTCAACCGAATTTTATCTCTTCACACAGGATTTTTTGAAACCACAAAAACTGGCGAAATTCTGTCTCGCCTAACTACCGACACCACGTTACTACAAACGGTAATAGGCTCATCCGCTTCGGTTGCCCTACGCAATGCGATTAACCTCGTGGGCGGCGTTATAATGCTGTTCGTTACTAATCCCGGACTGACCATTATGGTGATGTTAGTTGTACCGGTCGTAGTCATACCAATTTTAATTTTTGGTCGGCGTGTTCGTAAATTATCACGCGCCAGCCAAGACCGCGTCGCAGACGTTGGAGCCTTTGCCGAAGAAACCATCAACGCTATGTCCACTGTCCAAGCATTCACCCATGAAGCCATAGATCGCGATCGATTTTCTAAAGAAGTGACCAACGCGTTTAATACAGCGATCGTTCGCATCCGAACCCGCGGGTTGTTAATGGCTGTGGTAATTTTATTAGTGTTTGGAGCTATTGGGGTTATTTTATGGTTTGGCGGACGACAAATGCTGACGGGAGAGATCAGTGGCGGCGAATTGGCAGCTTTCATTTATTACGCCTCCATAGTTGCAGTTTCAGTAGGCGTTATGAGTGAAGTATACGGCGAACTCCAACGCGCAGCTGGGGCAACTGAGCGCCTAATAGAGTTATTGGAAACTAAAACCGATATTAAAGAACCAGATGCACCCGTTGCTCTTCCTAATCGGGCCGAAGGCAAGCTAAGTTTTAGAAATGTCACCTTCCATTATCCTTCCCGCCCTGAACAGGCAGCACTCAAAGACTTCACCCTTGACGTTAATCCAGGAGAAACCGTTGCCTTGGTTGGCCCATCTGGTGCAGGGAAGTCGACCGTATTTCAGCTACTATTACGTTTTTATGACCCTGTTAAGGGCACTGTAAAATTGGATGGTATAAACATATGTAACGTCGCTCCAAAGGCCGTGCGCGAGCGGTTTGCTCTAGTGCCGCAAGACCCGGTTCTATTTGGTACCAGCGGCTGGGAAAATATCCGCTATGGCCGTCCAGATGCCAATGACGATGCGGTACGCCGAGCAGCAGAGGCCGCGGCAGCGGGAAAGTTTCTAGATGCGTTGCCAGAGGGGTACGCCACATTTCTTGGCGAAAAAGGGATGCGCCTTTCTGGCGGGCAACGTCAACGCATTTCGTTGGCCCGAGCGCTATTACGTGACCCGTCAGTCTTATTGTTAGACGAGGCTACCAGCGCCTTGGATGCGGAGAGCGAGCGCTTGGTCCAAGAAGCCCTGGAAAGGCTCAAAGCTGGACGCACGACTTTAGTGATTGCTCACCGTCTCGCCACTGTGATAAATGCAGACCGAATTGCCGTGATTGATCACGGGCATATTGTTGCTACCGGCACCCACGAAGAACTTCTGCGCGATAGTCCACTGTACGCCCACTTGGCGGCCTTGCAATTTGACGTGAAAATTGAACAGATCCGGATTAATACATCATGATAAGGATTGGAGCGGGTGAAGGGAATCGAACCCTCGTCACTTGCTTGGGAAGCAAGAGCTCTACCATTGAGCTACACCCGCCTCATGAGGACGCGTAGTATCCTATATACACCGGCTTCCGCCAAGAAAAAACCAGTCTAGCTATAGAAAAAAATAATTTAATTAATTAATAAAACATAACCTAATGAACGTAGTACCCCTTTAGTCAAAATCACCATTTATTTCTTTATACCCTGTGATGGTATCTGATCAAGATTTGATCCAATTCTCCTCGCAATCCGAACCAGGATTTGTAACTATAATAATAGGTTGATAAACTAGCCCTCGATCTATTTTTATCTCTGGACCTATATTTTTTTCTTATTACTTACGATCAAGAGATCGTTCGTAAATATCAAATATTTTTATGGTCATCTGAATGATGATAATAAATGATCCTTAGTGAAATCTAAAAAAAGGTGGCTCGTTAAAATGAAGTTCAAAAATTATACAGCACTAGTTACTGGCGGTAGTTCTGGAATTGGAACAGAAGTCTGTCTACAGTTGGCCGCAGAAGGTGCAAATGTGGGGGTTGTTGCAAGTGCAGATTCTGGAAAAGCGCAAATTGTTGTTGATAAAATTAAAAAAGGTGGTGGCAAAGCCACTGCGCTCGTGGGAAATGTGGCAAAACCTGCATCAGTCGCAATACTAGTAAAAAATGCTGAATCTACATTGGGTCCGATTGACATATTGATCAACGCTGCTGGTGTTTATGGGAATACACCCATTGGTGATACTGATGAATCTTTAATTGATCACCTCATTGACATCAATCTTAAAGGAACTTTTCGAATGATAAATGCTATTGCTCCCGGAATGAAAGATCGGAGAAGAGGCAAAATAGTTAATTTTTCATCGGTCAACGCTTATATTGGTGTTGAATCGCAGAGCCTCTACTGTGCCTGCAAAGCTGGCATTGATTTGATGACCCGCGCCATGGCCAGAGAATTGGCACCTTATGATGTTAACATTAATTCAATTGCTCCTGGGGCGACAAAAACACCAATGAACGAGGCTTTACGGACACTTCCGGAGCACAAAGGGGTTTTAAATGCTTTTGTGAGTAATACACCAAGCAACACAGCTTTTTCCGATCCAGCAGAAATTGCCCGAATGGTTGTTTTCCTTGCCTCTGACGAAGGCCGACCGATGCATGGCTCTAATGTATTAATGGATGAGGGCCTTGCGGCTGGCATTTAAAGCATCCGGTGTGTGCCCAGGAGACATCAGAATAGCAGATAATGAGGCTTTAGATTATCTTATTAGGGATATATCAACAGGTAGACTAAACCGGTTATCCTAACCACGTCTGCAGCCACGTTAACGACCCTATTTAAATCACACTACCGGGATATGTTTGAGTATTTAAAACAACACTACTTATCTACTTTTATAGTTTCTATCGTACCGCTAAAATAATCTGGTAAGATAGATTCTTCGTATCCTAACGGACAAAAAGTAATAACACGATTGTTTACTGAACAATGCCTCTCCTGGTTGACCTAACTAAAACGAATGTACCCTGCTTCATTGACGTACTAAGCATCAGTATCAAAGGAATACTCCCTACCTTATATGAGGTTAAAAGATACAATAATTAGAGATCTATTTTATTATAAGAAAATCAAACTCGCACCAGCTGTTGGCACCCAAAGCATATTTAACGCCGCTGGCAGAATAAAGATTAACAAAGACATCTTTATTTTGTGCCTACGCAAAGCCATCGGATATACCGACAACCATTAATTCTTAAGGCCCCAGAATATAGCGAGAGTCATCGGGCCAATTTCTGAAAAACTCCGTTTCGGTTGACCCTAGGTTCCCGAAAACGACAGTCGTCTCCAGCTCACGAAATAAATCGAGCATAACTAATTTCACGTGCAATTTTAAATAAACTATCTTTAACCATTTTCATTTTCAAGCTGTTCGTCGCTTCGGTCCACACATAAGTTACGAATTCTCACAATCTACTTTTCTATTGGGAATGACTAAATTAACAAAACGGCACTGTCATAACTAAATCAATATTTAATGCCGCCGTCCCATAGCCCCTGCTCTGATTTGATAATCAACTGCCAACCCATACTCCGGATCATCATCACTATTAATGATTATTTGTCCTGAACGAGAAAGAAGGCGGTGGCAATCCTGGGAAATATGTCGGAGTTTAATCTTTTTTCCAGCTGCTGCATATTTATTAGTAATATCTTGGATAGCTTGCAAGCCTGACTGGTCGACGATACGAGACTCAGCAAAATCTAGAACAATTAGATCGGGATCATTATCAATATCAAATAGCTCAATAAAGCTAGCTGTCGAACCAAAAAACAATGGGCCCCTAATATCATACACAAGTGCGGAGTTCTCGCGGACAGACGGGCGGGTTGACGCTTGGATGCGCCTGGCCGCATTCCAAGCATAGACGAGCGCTGATATAATAACGCCAACAATTACGGCTACAGCTAAATCTTGTGCCACAGTAACACCCGTTACAAGTAGAATAACAAATGCGTCAGCTCGCGGAACTCGCAATAAAATTTGCATGGAATTCCATGCAAAAGTTCCAATAACAACCATGAACATTACACCAACCAAAGCAGCTAAAGGAATAATTTCGATAGCGTCAGAGGCAAATAGAATAAATCCTAATAAAAAGAACGCAGCCGTAATACCAGCTAGACGGGTGCGACCACCAGACTTAACGTTTATTACAGATTGGCCAATCATTGCACAACCACCCATACCCCCAAAAAATCCAGTCACAAAATTGGCAGCACCTTGGGCTAAGCATTCTTTTGAAGCACCCCCACGCTTATTAGTTAAATCACCCACCAAGTTTAGTGTCAGCAAACTCTCAATAAGTCCAATTGCAGCCAATATGAAAGCGTAAGGGAAAATAATTTTCAACATTTCAAAACTTATGGGTACGTCAGGAATAGAGAAGTTTGGCAAACCTCCTGCGACAATTGCCATATCACCGACGCGCAAAACATCTACTCCACCAAAAATGACGAGTGAGGTTACGATACCTATTGCGACTAGTGGACCTGGGATCATATTTGTGATTTTAGGTGTTATCCAGATGATAAACATAGTTAAAATGACAAGTCCAATGGTTTGATAAAGCATAGCCCCACCCATCCAAACAATACTATCATTAGCATCGGTAACCTGGAACTGTTGTAACTGTGCCAGCGCTATTACAATAGCCAGGCCATTAACAAACCCAAGCATAACGGGATGTGGAACCATACGGATAAATTTACCAAGTCGAAATAGACCTGCAAATAGTTGTATGATTCCCATTAAAATAACTGTTGCAAAAAGGTATTCTGCGCCATGCTCACTCACAAGCGATACCATAACAACCGCCAGAGCACCCGTTGCACCTGATATCATCCCTGGTCTGCCACCAAACACGGCAGTGATCAAGCCTACAATAAAAGCAGCATAAAGCCCAACAAGAGGGGCGACGCCAGCTACAAAAGCAAATGCAATGGCCTCGGGTACGAGTGCCAAAGCCACAGTAAATCCTGCTAAGATTTCAATGCGCGTTTGGCTAAATGTTAATTTAATTTTCTGTGGTTCGGCTGTTTGTGAAATACCAATCAGCCGGGAGATACCGTTAAAAAGTGGGTTTAGCATAAAAGTCGTTCATAAAAGGAGTGAATATTTTCAATTAAAATTTAGATTTGTCGTCTCAGTTGAGGGTATGACGCGCGCAGAGATATTTTACAACCTGTATAATGTTATAATTCATAAAATATTGAGCATACCAAATTAAAAATCAAAAAATTAGGTTTTATACTAGTAAGCTACAGGTATGTTTTTAAAAATACTTTGCTTACTCATATAAATAGGCTAAGTAGGGTATAGAGAATTCAAATCTGATTTTATTTCTTAAATTTTTGGCTTGCCGTTAGGCTTAGTTATCTTATGAGAATATGCTCGTTTGTACGATCTGAGCGCTAAATTGTTTTGCGCATAGTCCTCACTAACAATTAAAGGATACAGCTTATGGCTACTGGTACAGTAAAATGGTTTAACCCATCAAAAGGATTTGGCTTCATCGAACCTGAAGACGGATCAAAAGATGCTTTTGTTCATATATCCGCTGTTGAAAAAGCGGGTTTATCAACACTCAACGAAGGACAGAAAATTTCCTATGAGGTCCAAGAGGGCCAAGATGGAAAATCTTCAGCTGAGAATTTGGCCATTGTTTAAGAATGTCTAAGAATGCTGCCCCCAAACCTTGTTGGGGGTAGCTGTTTTTACTTAAAAAAGTCGCTTAGGGTATTTGTAGCGATAAAAGAAAAGGAATCGCCTTAGTGAAAGATTCTGTAAAATTAAAAGCTGAAAAACAGTTTTCTGCGAGCCAGAAGCAGGGAGAAACCGCCATACAGGAAAAAGATAAGGCAGAGAAAGAACGGTCAGATAAACGTACCCGACTTGCAGCCCTTAGGCTCGGAAAAGACAAGACAAGCTAAAATCTGACGACATTAAACCAAATAATTAAACTCAGTGACACAGTTAGCCTCCCGTCATGGCATTGGTAGCCTGTAGCCTACTTTTAGCAGCAATACTATTTTGGGGCAGTATATTTTTATTTCTCCATGTAGTCATCATGGAAGACCCGCCATTGACCGCCAGGGCGCTCTGGAGCCTTGATAGTGGCAAAGATAAATTAAAAATAAACCACTTCTTATATGAAAAAAATTGGGAACGTATTCTAAGCAGGGATATCGCCCTTAATCACGACGCGATGCATCAATCTATGCTCAGTATAATCAAATTGAGCATAATGTAGGCTTACACGATTATCCCAGACGGCGAGGTCATTGGTTCGCCATTTATGACGATACTGAAACTCCGGCGTACGCAAATGGTCAAACAAATAGTGCAAAAGGTAGTCACTTTCGCGCCGACTTAGGCCTTTGACGAACGACGTCATCGATTCATTTATAAACAGGCCCTTTTTCCCAGTTTCAGGATGAGTACGAACTACAGGATGTAGCGCTGGACTGTATTCAGCGCGTTCATTTTTTTGTAGGTGATTTTGGTACTCCTTCTTAACGAGTTCTGGTCTCATTTGTTCATTATAGTTCTTGTAGGCATCATTAAAGGCCCAAAGACCATCAATGTAAGTTTTCATACGAATAGACAGGCCCTCATATGCTGAGATCCCACTAACCCAAATTGTATCTCCGCCTTCGGGTGGAATGTCTCGGGCATACAGCGTCGTCCCCATAGAGGGCTTCTCTCGGCCAACAAAATCCGTATGCCATAGCTCACTCGTGACATGCGGCGGATTGTTAGAATCATATTCTAAAATATCGATTTCTGGAAAGTTCTCATTTTTCTCAAAACCTGATACCGCTGACGGTTGTATTTCTCCAAAACGTCGGGAAAAAGAAATTTGCTGTTGCTCTGAGAGTTTTTGGTCACGAAAAATTATCACGGTACGATCCAACAGAGCTCGATGAATTTCATCAAACTGCTGATTGGTTATTTCACCCGCCAGATCAACACCATCAACTATTCCGCCGCAAGCGGGGGCCATATTGTTAACTGAGATAGATCCGTAATCCATGGTATTCTCCTAAAATTTTACATTAACAAGTTAGTATTACTCAATTTACGGCTCTCTTAACCACCATAAATTGGGTGATTGTTCCTTAAATATGACGCGAAACCATGTCCTTACCATACCGTACTCTAAATAATAGTGTGCGCTCTGAACCATTGACATATTCATGTATTTCACCCGGTGGATGCACAACAAAGGCTCCCGGTTTTATCTCGACAGTTCTGTCCTCTGTTCTCATTTCCCCACCCCCTTGATAGCAAAAATAAATTTCCGTCGCGTCCGGGTGACAATGATTAGGACTTTTCTGTCCAGGCTCCCAACAAGCAATAGTTGCATCACCGTCAGAAACCGTTTGTAAAATTTTCTCGACATGCTTTTCCGAACTGAATTCTTTTTCCATCTCTAGATCAAATATGTGCATCACTAAATCCTTTTTAGCGTTTTTTCAGTCATAGTAATTTTTAATTACTTCACATGTCAAATCCAAATTATAGAGTAACTATTCTAATAGATCTGGCTATAGATACGATAGTAAATAAGGTAGAAAATTTATACTTGAATTTTAAAACAACTTGCACACTTACGAAAGGGATGTCTAGTTGCACCCAAAGTCCTTATTAGTTACAAACTCACACGTAAAATACCAAAATATATTTTGGCAAATATATAATAATATCGTTGCCTTACTGGCAAAAATTTTCCTTATAGCACCATAATCATTAAGACTTGTGTCAGTCCATTAACGACTTAATATATGGCCAAGCTTTTTTGCCATTTTCTGAGTGCTGTCGTCCTTCCGGATTTGGTGTTAATCCAAGGCAATCCTCGTAAGATGCACGCGCTTGAATACGCTCATACCAATCTTTAACCGACGGATATTCCACAAGAAGCCCTCCACATTCAAGCTCATGAATTCGCTCAATTAATGGGGTTATGGCAATATCTGACAAGGTATAATTCTCGCCGCTCAGCCATTCATTATTCATCAACGAATTCTCCATATCACTTAGCATTTTCAGCAACCCCTCGATGGACTGATCAAAATCTGAGCCTTCAAAACCCTGTTCAATAATACGCCGGCGCCGAGCCCTGTTGGCGGCATTTGGAATTCCTTGGATGTGTTGTTCAATTTCTTCTGGGCTCATAGCAATTAGTTTTGGTCTCATGGAGACTGTATATGTTAGAGTGCCAATCATCGACAAACATTCATCAGCACGTTTTAACCACAACCAAACATATGCGACCCCTAAAGGATTAGCTGGCTTAAGTGCAGGACCCTCAAAAGCATCATCAATATAATTAATAATACATGAACTTTCGAAGACCGTATTGCCGTTGTGAATTAGTGTCGGCACAACAGCATTAGGATTAATCATGCGATATTGAGGGGTTCTAAGTTCTTCACGCGTTAATGCGTGCTCAACGTAATCAATTCCTTTTTCGGCTAGAGCGATACGTGCTTTTAAACCGCAGGTGGCGCCATGAAAGTGATAAAGTTCTAACATCAGTCCATATTCCTAATAGTGAGATTAACCAGTATCATACACGAAAATGACTTAACTATAATTAGAATAATAAGTCCAATTAATGGGGAGATTAACAGCAACACGTTCTGGCATTTTTGCATATAGAAGTGCTAAGCTCCTTAATATTTTTGTTGCCAACGGTGTCGCTGCCTGCTGGGCCTCCTCGGTATCATAAATCACGAGCACAATAGCCTGATCATTCCCTTTATCAATTAACATAGCTTGTTTACAACCAAGCTGTTCAATTTCTCCCTTACGATCTTCAAAGCGCTTAATTGCATCAATCATTTTTCCCGACTTTATTTGGATTTCAATCATACTTGCGAACATTAACTTTCCTTAATTAATTGAATGAATGGCCTCATTTAGAATCAATGACTCAGATCATAAATATAATAGATTTCTTATTTAGTCATAGGTAGCTTTCAATTATATTTTTTCCAGACAACAGGAAAAGCTTTATCATTAGCTGGCAACTTTCCACGCACTAGACCTTCTTCTATTTCAGTATGGGGCGGAGTAAACGTGGTACGGGGACCATACCAAGTTGCATCACCGCCAAAAAACCGCGTTGACAAAGCAACGCGGCGTTGCTCGAGCGAAGCATTTGCACCTGCACCATGTACCGCCAACGGATGGTGAACGATACAATCACCTGGTTGCATATCCCAAGATAAAAAACGGTAGTCAGGATTATCAAATTCCTTATGAAACATGGGACAATCCTCAAACTCCGATGCCTCGTCCAGTACAAAATTGGGGATCGGAACTGCGGGAACAGGAAGGTATATTTTATCCCATTTATGAGAACCACCGACATAGACTAATCCACTATTCTCAACTGTCACAGGCGTCAGCGCCAGCCAAACCGAAGCTATGTGATTACCCGCAAAAGGCCAGAATGGTAAATCATGGTGCCAAGCCGTAGGGGTCTGGGTCCCCGGTTCCTTGATAAACATCTGGTCATAAAAAAAACGTACTTCATCCAGCCCCATCAGCCGAGCCGCAATTTCACGCGCTGGAGAATTTTTTGCAAAATCCATATATACTGAATTATCGTGCGCCATGAATGAGCCTGTAATTACCTGCCCCGGGTCATTATTTTTTTGTGTACGCCGAGCCGAACCTGACGGCGCGGTAATCCGATTCTCACAAACCTCAAGCATACGGCTCAACCATTCTTGATCGAACTGCTGACGAATGCAAACAGCACCATCTTTATGATACGTGTTGATCTCATCTTCGGTAATAGGATTAAGAATTTTTCTATTCATGAGATAAAAGGTACTGGGAAAAAATATTTTAAACAAATATTTTTATCATAAAGTTAGATTATAGAAGATGTAATAAAACATTTCTAATTACTTTATATAATACCAAACCTATGCAAAAACTGCATGGCTGACGGGGTAATCTAGCGCTACACTTATTTTTTAAAGAGATTATAACTGCATATAATTTATTAAAATGAAGATAATCTACATTAATAAAAGTTTTTACTGGTTAAACAAAACGATCGAAAGCTCACACAAAGATTAGGTTAGAAATAGTCTGATAAAATTTAACCAGTTTTATTAATCATTCTTATACTAGTTTGATGATACGTTAAATATCTTTAAACTTAGGAGTTTCTAATGGTAGCATCGGCACAAAGACGCGACCCCCTAACTTACGCTTGTATATTGTTAAAAGAGACATCGTTCTCAGCCAAAGAAATTGCAGAACTGTCTGGCCTCAATATCTACGAAGTTACAGCCTTAAAACTCAAATCACGTAATACCACAAAAACCCAACACTAAATCAAGGAAATTAAAAAAGCGCTATGACCAAAAAAGAACGCCCCGCAATTATAGTAGTTTCTCGAATTAGCAAACACCGCTTACGCAATATTAGTAAACAAATTTTGCGTAAAAAAGCAAATTCTTAATCCTCGAAACCTAATGTAAAGATCTATCATAAGGATAGAAAATTTTACCTCATTAGTTTTATTCTAGAAAAATAAATTAATATTGACCTATTAATTACCTGTCTTAATTGTCAATTAAGATTTTGTTTTAGTTTGTCTTTAAGAGCCATAATTCTGACTCTGTCCAAGGCTTTTAGATTAGTTTCCAGAAATGATTCTAGACGTTTAATTGCTCTTTGATAATTGCCTTGGTCCGATTCTAATAAGGCTAATTCCGACAAAATATCTATGTTTATTGGTATAATTAAATTCATCGACACTAACACTTCTATTGCGCGTTTACGGTCACCTTCTTGGAGTGCTCTAGTTTTGATATTATTTTGTAATCTAATTAAAATATCACGGTCTGAGGCAGTTTTAATAAATTCTCTCGATAATTTTATATTTGAGCCATATACACTTTTTAATAATTGATTTAATTCATCAACGAGCATTAGACGTGCATCATCAAACGGATTAATTATAGCATGCTCGCCCGATTTGCTAAGACGTAAAAGAAAATGCCCTGGGAAATTTAAACCAGCGATGTTCCATCCTTGGGAACGGGCTGCGTGGATAACTAAAATTCCGAGGGATACTGGCAATCCTTTTCGACGATCTATTACTCTCATTAAATTAGCGTTCTGCGTATCATTATATGATACTACATCACCATGATAGCCATGCTGACTATAAATTACATCGTGCAAGGATTTAATCTGATCAACTAAAGTCTTTACACCCACGGATGCCTGGCTCATATCTGATGAAATCAACTCAAGCTCATCATAATACCGTTTAAATCCATTTTCTCGCAAACTCATTTGAGCTAAAAGCAAAGCGACTTCGGCAATATTATCTAACGTGCCGTTGTGGTCACCAACGGCTTTTAACCTATTAAAAATCTCTGTATCTACAAGAGACATTATCGATATCTCATAAAGATTAGCCTAATTAATTTCTTTTATTCTTTGACATAGAGTTTATTCTAGCAATTTAAACGATATAGCTGCCAAAAAACCAAAAAGCGTAGACAGCCCCGTCACCCTGCTCCCTCCAAGATGGACAGCTTCAGGTATCATAGCCGCCGCAATCATGGTTAACATAGCACCAGCAGCAAGCCCTTCAATAAGAACCACAATCCCGTGGTCTACACTACCTCCTAACCAATACCCAACTCCAGCCCCTATAGAAGTCATAACCGTCAAACTAAACCACATCGAAAATATTCTTAGGCCTCCCCAACCCTGCTTTTTCATACCGATTGAGCTACTCATAGCTTCAGGAAAGTTAGCAAGAAATAGCCCTGCTATTAACGTGTATGGGATCATAGAACCTAACAAAACGGATTCGACACCACCTTGTGCTATTGCCGCAGCAATAGAAACAGCTAAAGCTGAACCAATGACAAAACTCTCAGGAATACCATCCAGTAATATTCCTAACCAAATAGCCATTGGGGCTCCGCCATGTTCTTCGCTTGCCTCCTGAAGTTGCGTATCTGTCGGGACAACAACAATCTCCATCAATGCAGTCATAGCTTCGTCGACCCATTCTTCAGTGTTGATATCTATTGTATCACTATCGACAAGTTCCTTAAGTCTACTTGCAGACAACATGGCAGCTGCTTTCTCAAATTCACTAGACTGCGATCTCCATTGATCAAAATCTTCTTTCGGGAATGTAAGCACAAGCACTTCATCTTTTGCACTAGCGGTGGCTGTTCTCGGTGCACCTGTGACCAGCGCAATCTCCCCCAAAACATCTCCGGATTTCAAATCAGCCACAAACTCGCCACCACGAGTAACCGATACCGAGCCCGATTCTATGAAAAACACTTCATCTCCCGTAGAACCCTCTTTACACAACACTTCGCCCGCTTGAAAACTCTTTTCGTGTACCTTATTGACCATATCTTCGACTATTTCTAACGGGAGATGCCTGATTAACTCGCTACTTGCCAAATGTTCCAGAATTTCTTTTCTTCGCGCTGACTTACGATTTGTGAAATAATCGATAGTAGCCGATGTTTTGCGCAGAAAACCGCCTTTAGAGTTAATTATGCTATCGAGCGCTGCGAATAAAGAACCCCCAATAACAGCTCCGATCAACATATTAATTAAGTGATGGGAGGCTTCATTTTTCGCAATTTCTGTCTCGGCCTGAACTACATGCATCGCTGTTGGGGCGACCAATTCAACTGCCAGTGCTGCCACAAGCGCACCCCCGCCGAAAGCAGTCATTCCCCCAACAATCTTATTGCCTGGCTGCCAATTCAAACCTAATAGCGAACCTAGAGGTAATGACGCTGCAGATAGTGCTCCAAGCAAGACTGCCCATGTTAAAAACTGATAATCCATAAAGTATCTCCTTATTTATTAATTCTTCTTATAACAAATATTAATAGAATAAACTAATCAACTAAATTCCGTAATTTATAATGGCCATTAGCAATGTCATTCATTATCTTGCACGTTGGTGGATCAGCAATCCATCCTTCGGCCTCATCCACAAAATTTGGCTCGCCAAATTTATTGTTACGGTTTTTCCAGGCCCAAGCTGCCTGTATAGCGCATAAAACTGCATCCAGTTTATCGCCATTAGTATCATTATTAATGGTGATATTAAGTTCCACCATAATGTGCAAATCTTTAATACCACTGTTATCTTGGATTTTATTTAAAATCTCACCCCGGGCTTTCAATTGATCCTGGGTCTCTTTTTTTGAGTTATCTTGCTTATAGCTACGTCTACCTATTAGACGCCTTACAAGTACGCCTGGATAGGCCTCAAAAACTAGACGCTCAGGGTCTCCATCCAATATGCCCGGCAATGTTACACCAGCTTGAAGTAATCTAGGGGCACCCTCAAAAAACATCAATCCAACTGGCACACCATAAAGTTTCTGTGGACTAATGGATCCAGCTGCAATATCGGTCGCTCTTTTATGCTCCTTATCGCCATAAGGCCTGTCCGCTCTATACTCGTTGAGAATACTTTTAAATTCATCGCGCCCCATTTTTCCAATTAGGCTAACATAGTCAGGCCAATTCCTTGGCCAATTGATGTTCTCAATAAACTTACGCGATTGACCAAATGGAAAATCTATACCTGCAACCCATGGCCCGGCGCTGATTAGAAATCGTTCAAATTCCTTATAGGATGACCACTCCAAAAGTTTCTTCACTAGCAGAACACCATCATGAAAATCACATAAAGCGCACGTCAATGGTTTGGATCTTGTGGGGCGACTTGTAAAGTCTATACCAATGATTTTCATAACTTTCCGTACTGCCTAAAAAGAATACAAATCAACACATTAGCCCTGATATTTTCTAGTTAATACTGACATGTACTATTTCAAAGTACTTTAAAATAATTACATATTGGATAAATTAATAGCGTTAAACCGGGTCAACGTGACTATTTTTTGTGTAAGCAACCGTCTAGCCTCTCCCAACAAAGGGCATATTTGTAGCCATTAAAGTCATATTCAAAATATTAGCACCTAATGGTAAACTAGCTATATAAGCTATAGCTTTTCCACATTCATTTGAATCAATAACAGGTTCCACCAGAACCTCCCCATTGGCTTGAGGAACTCCTTTTTTAAATCGTTTCCCAATCGCAGTATCAGCATTTCCAATATCTAGCTGCGAACAAGCAATACTATACGCACGCCCATCAAGGGCAATAGACTTTGTGATGCCTGTAATGGCATGTTTTGTTGCTGTATATGCTATGGTGTCTGGCCTTGGATTATGTGCAGAGACAGATCCATTGTTAATGATGCGACCACCCTGCGGTCTCTGATTTTTCATCATTTTGAAAGCTTCCTGTGCGCATAGAAACGTCCCGGTTAAATTCACGTCCACACATTGCCGCCAATCTATCTCATCTAATTCGTCAAAGGGTACCCTTGGCGCACCCATTCCTGCATTATTAAATAAGATGTCTAACCTACCGTATTTTTTCTTTACAGCATTGAACAACTTGGCAACTGATTTACCATTTGAAACATCGGTTAGAATGGGATGGATGACCTCCTTATCTGACAACCCCAACTCAACAGTCTCTTTAAGAAGATCCATACGACGCCCACAAACAACAACAGTGAAGCCATCTTTTTGCAAAGCTAGTGCACTAGACCGACCAATTCCAGTTCCACCACCGGTAACTATTGCAACTTTATAATCAATATCACTCATCTTTTTCTTTCACACAGCTGATTAAAATTAATTAGAAAATTAAAATGCACTAGCATAATAAAGACTGAAGATTATTGCTAGTTGAATTTACCAAATGAATAAAATTTCTCTGGGTTCGTTACCATTATTTTTTCAATTAAACTAGTGTCCTGGATCCACTCACCAAAGGCATCAACCAAATCACCATCATTTGGATTTACTTTATACTTATTTGGATGAGGCCAGTCTGTACCCCATACTATATTATTTGAATTTGCTTCTACTAAAGCCCTAGCCATTGGCTTTACATCATCATAAGGGGGTAAGTCTGTCGCACTGACCCTATTAGCTCCAGAAATTTTTACCCACGTATTCCCATCTTTTACTAGATCTAACAATATCTGAAAACCAGCAGCCTGGATTCCAGAAGACGCTGGTTGATACGCAAAGTGGCCTATCATTACAGGTACCGATGACGCTGCCAAGACTGGCGCAAGTTCTTCAATATCTTTACCAGGAAAAAGGTATTCAACGTGCCAACCAAAAGTTTTAATTTTGTCCTCTAATTTTGAAATATCTTTTAATTCTAAGGGCATTCCACCTTTATTATCTAGGTTTAGGCGCACACCTCGGATACCTTGCTCATCCAATCCCGCCAGAAATTCTTCAGATGCGTCCATCTGAATAGCACATACTCCTCTTGCACGGGATGCGGAGTTCTCGTTTAATTCATTCATACCTTTTAAAATTGCTGAATTATCAACCCCATACACAGAGGGCTGGGTAAAAACCACTCGGTCAACTCCAAGAATGGAATGTAAATGACGTAAATTTTCTAGTGATGACTCCGGCGGGTTATACCCTCGGCCTTCAAATAATGGGAATTCTTTTTCAAATATATGAACATGGGTATCCACAGTACCATTTGGCAAATTTACAATTGGTTCTCTTGGGTTACGGTCAGGGGCTATACAATCTCTTATCGTCATTTTCGTCTTTCTCCCATACACTGATAAATAGGATAGTTAAGCTACCCATTAAGGCTGATGAAAATATACCGAAATATCTCATATGACAACATCATCTAATAACCGACTATGACTGCTCCACTATTAGGACTGATAACCTGACCAGACAACAAATCAGTCTCTGCAGACGCCAGCCAGGCAACAGCATAAGATATATCTATCGGCTTACAAAAACGTCCAAGTGGCATTTTTTCCTCAAGTTTACTAATATCTTTTTGTGACATGGATGCTCTTGTCATATCAGTTTCTACAAAACCAGGAGCGACAGCATTTACATTTATACGCCATGGCGCCAGTTCTTTAGCCCAAGATTTGGTAAAGCCGGAAATAGCTGATTTAGCTGCTGCGTAGTGACTAATTGAATCATGGCCACCCATCGCAAATATAGAAGAAATATTTATAATTTTTCCAGATTTTCTCTCTTTCATTTGTGGTAAAACGGCTTGTGTCGCAAAAAAAGTTCCCCGCACGTGTACTTCAAACATTTCATCAAATATTTCAATATCTATGTCCTCTATCTTGCGGCCCCGTCCTCCAACACCAGCATTATTTACTAAAATATCGATTTTCCCAAGCTGACCAATTGAAGCTGTGAATTCGTCAACATTACGAATATTTGAAATTAAAACCGATGCTGATCGTCCATTTTTTCGAATTAATTCTGCAGTTTCATTTGCTCCATCTGGCTTTATATCGTGAACGATAAGTTCCGCGCCTCTCTCGGCTAATAAAATAGCGTGACTTCTACCCAATCCACCGCCAGAACCAGTTACTAATGCTCGTTTACCTTTGAGTGGTTTGTCCATTGCTACTCCAGTTATCATTCAAATTATTCCAAGTGCACCAAATGCCACATGAATTATTAATTAACACAAATTAATGACTTTAACTTTTAACGTTTAAAAACCTTTATTGCTAAATAAAAAAAATTAAGCATAAAATAACAACTAAGAATAAGTTCAGTTGTCTCCATGTTAAAAACGTTAGTTTTGATAATTTAGCACCTAGGAATTTAAACACATGAAAATTGGCGAGAGAATAGACTATAGCGCGATTGTAGATAGAGCCCCACTATCTTTACCTAACGATGGCCGGGTTATTGTGTGGCCAGTAGTGAACCTTGAGGAGTGGCCGCCAGAATTGCCACTGCCGCGACGAATACTAACACCGCCCGGAGAAGGCGGACACGTGCCTGATATTCCCAATTGGTGTTGGTCGGAATACGGCATGAGAATTGGTATTTGGCGATTAATGGAAGTACTATCGGATTTTAACATTACACCAACAGTTTCAATGAATGGGACAGTACCAACGGCTTATCCTCGAGTTGCCGAAGCTGCATTAAAAGCTGGTTGGGAATTTATGGGCCATAGTTACATTCAAAAACCAATGTATGAACTCGAAGACGAACGGGAAGCTATCTTTAAAACAATGGAGACAATGACAGCATTTTGTGGGCATAAACCGAGAGGATGGATGGGGCCAGGTTTAACCCAAACTGAGCGTACTCCAGAATTATTAGTAGAAGCTGGTTTTGAATATACCGCCGACTGGATATTAGATGATCAACCCTGTCCTATAAATACTGAACAAGGTAATCTTTATTCTGTACCATACACAACCGAACTTAATGACATTCCTATTATGTTATCTCAACACCATGCTTCATCTATGTTATACGAGAGAACTATGGATTATTTTGAAACACTTTACGAGGAAGGGAAAACTAATGTCCGTGTAATGTCAATTGCCGTTCATCCTTATATTCACGGTGTTCCCCATCGAATTAAGTATTTTCGAAAGATATTTAAAGAATTATCAGAAAAACCGGGAGTCGTTTTCATGACAGGCGCAGAAATCTTAGACTGGTATTTGTCACAGTCTACATGAAAAAAATTTCTAACAAATACCTAGCTTTGCAGAAAGAACTCCACCAAAATCCATACTATGGAGTAGCATCTATAGGCATTGCCCCTGAAGTTAAAGATTTTTTCGAGGCTGGAAAGTTTAAGTCTATCTCTGATTATGGCGCTGGAAAAAAAAATCTTTTGTATACTTTAACAGAACTAGGACTAAAGGATTTTGATTACTACGCTTACGATCCAGTTTTTCCTGAATATGGCCCGCCTAAAACAGGAGACCTTGTCTGCTGCATAGATGTTTTAGAGCATATTGAAGAAGAATTTTTAGAAACCGTATTGGATGATCTTAAGAAAATTACAATCAAAATTGGTTTTTTTACTATAGCGACAGGACCCGCAAAAAAAGTATTAGCAGATGGCAGAAACGCCCATCTTATTCAGAGGCCTACAAATTGGTGGTTAGAAAAAATGTGCAAAAGATTTGAGGTCGAACACTTACAAAAGAATCCTGACGGGTTCTTAATAATTGTAAAGTCTAAATCACTTATTTAAACAAATATACGCAATAACGCAGACTTGATTTTTGTACTTAACTAACCGACGTCGAGAACCACATTACCAATATGCCTAGCGGACTCCACCATCGCGTGCGCCTCTATTATATTATTGAGAGAAAACCGGCGAGCAATAGTTGTCTTAAGTGTACCCTCGGCAAGCATCTTGTTGAGTGCTCCCACACCTTCATGGCGCTGTGTGTCATCAATTGTATAGACGAGAAACCCCTTGAGTGAGGCCCACTTTAAATAGAAGTCCTGCGCGGCAAAGCTAGCCATCACTCCATTTGTACCATAGACCACCACCGTTCCTCCATGCGCTAGTATTTGGCCGTACATCGGGCTATTCTCTGAAATATTCAGTTCCACAATACGATCCACACCCCGCCCATCGGTTAAAGCCATAATACGTTCGGGCACGTCTTCAGTGCGATAGTTCACAACACCGTCTGCACCGACACCATAGACATAGTCAACCTTTTCTTGAGAACTGACCGTGGTGATCACCCGGGCGCCATTGGCCTTCGCCACCTGGATGGCGTAGTGCCCGACCGCACCAGCCCCGCCCTGCACCAAAACAGTCTGGCCATTAACCGATCCGTCAAACATCACCGCGCGGTGGGCTGTTAGAAACGGGATACCAAAACAGGCTCCCTCAGCCATATCAACACCATCAGGAAGGTCTATTACATATTTAAATTCGCTACAGATATACTCCGCTGCTGTGCCAAAGGGGCGTTGCCACTGTCCGTTCATCAGCCAAACTCTCTTACCAATGCGCCCATCTTCCACGCCGTCGCCAACAGCGTCAATTATGCCAGCACCATCGCTATGGGGAATGATTAGCGGAAATGGGATTGACCCACCTCGGCCATTTAACCGAGCTTTCCAGTCCGACGGGTTGACGCCAGAGGATTGCAACTTTACTCGCACTTCTCCTGGACCCGGCTCGGGCGTAGGTTGTTCTCCTACCCTGAGAACTTCTGCGGCTGATCCAAGCTTATTGTAAAATGCTGCATGCATAATTCGGTTCTCGATTATTGGTTTTGCGCACTAGACGCAAAATAGCGCAATTCTCCATTCAAACAACCAATTCATCATGAATCTGTATAAAATAATAAAAGGGTTGCAGAAACATACAGCTATTTGATTCTATTATCTAAGAATGTCCCTTATAGGTTTAGCTATTTTATAAAGCATTGTTTCAGGGTAGATAAACTTACGAAAAATACTTTCGGTTTTAAACATAAACCTCTCACTGAAATAGTTAAATCCAGATTGTTTTCGATAAGCTTGGAAATAAGATTCTAATTGCTTGTGACTTTTTGCCAAACCATTATCCCCATACTTCGTTACATATGGTGTGAAATCGGTTGCAAGGCTATCAACATTGATCAAGGTCGTTTTCATAAAATTACCAATCAACAAATCATCAAAAACTTCATATCTAATTGCTGTCATTAGCGAATTGCGTGGCACTTTAAAAATTATTTCAGAGGTGGTTTTAGATAAGTTGATAGTATGAGTTACACCACCAACGTCGAAATGAACATTACCCAACCAATTTTTAAGATATTCCAGTTGATTAAAATAATCAGATAAGAATTTAACGTCTTGAATTTCTAATTGATCGCTCCAATTATCACCATACTCTTCTGGGGTATGGAATTTTTTCTGTAATTTACTTGGCTTAATTTCTGTGTACGATTGCGATTCTGATTCCCAGGAGATAAATGCAGGTAACAGCTTGCCCACCTGCTCGTCAAATCCCAGGTAATGATCGGCCAACGGTGTTGCGTATTGATTTATATGCATAGAATCGGTTCGCTGGTATCGATGCGAAGATGAGAAAGGAATGGCCAAGTTACAATTCCAGGTTTTCATCGAATTACTGTATAGACGGCCTACTGGGGGTTTCTTAGCGGCTGGTGGGTCAATAAAATTACCACTTACATCATAAAAATTAATCATATCTGAGTCACCCCAACCACACAATTTTAATAAAAAACGGTTTTTAAATTGCTTAATTTCTTTTTTGATCTGATGAGACCAACCAAGTGCATTACCATCATTCAAATTTAAGATTATGTCATCGTCACATATTGCTACTAAGAGTACAGCGTCTTGATTCCAATCGGCAAAACTCTTAATTCGTATATTTGGTGAAATTTGCATCCATTCATTCGATGAAATGATTTCTACATTAAAACCTTCATCAATCATGCCATCAAATATTCGATTGCCGTGGTGGTCAGGGATTAAAAAAATAGAATCTTTAAACTGTCTAAGAGTTGCCAAATCTAGGTGATCCGGATGACCATGAGAAATCCAAGTATAGGAAGAAGCGTAAATATTATTTATTTGAAATTCTGGGATTTCATAAGAGTGCCCCCAACTTCCAAAATAAGGGGCCCCCTCAATCCAGGGGTCTGTTGTTAAGACGGGCTTACCATCATCAAAGGCGGTCAAAGTCGCATTCCCAATAGTTTCAAATCCAAGATTGACTGACATCGAAGAACCTTTCATCCAATTAGTATTTAATATTTTTTTGGTGTTATACGCTTTTAGGTTGAGTAGCTCTAACAGTTGTTTATAAACTATTCAAATGGATCGGTAACTGAAAATTAGCCAAATTGCTTGGAGTATTCATGAAGCGCCTCTTAAAATTTATTTTAGCAAAAATAACAAACAATTTTTTCCCACTTGCCGCGATAGATTTGAATCGTCCTATTTCCATTCAGAAAATACTTTGGGATGAGGCCCGTCACGAAAGTGCTGCATTTTGTCGTCAGCACCTTCATAAAGCATTGCTTTTTGATAATGAAGACGCGCTCCGCCGATTTGTCATTTCAAAAATACCACAGGCGGGATTAATACTTGAATTTGGTGTGTATCAAGCATATTCTCTTAATCTATTTGCACGTCATTGTGGCATGAATGGTGATAAAAGAACGTTGTATGGCTTTGATAGCTTTGAAGGATTAGAAGAAGAGTGGTTTGGACATTTTAGTGCTGCTACTGATTTTGATTTAGGCGGAGCTCTACCTAATGTCGAAAAAAACGTTAAATTATTTAAAGGTTGGATCGATAAAACCTTACCTATATTTCTTAAAGACCATAAAGAAGCGTTAGCACTAATTCACATAGATACAGACACATATACGCCAGCAAAATTTGTTTTAGAATCTCTAAAGGATCGTTTGGTTCCAGGTAGTATTATTTTATTTGATGATTTTTATGGTTATCCAAATTGGCAAAATGGAGAATATTTAGCATTTAGTGAGGTGTTAAGTGATCTAAAGGTTGAGTTTATTGCTTTAGGTAGTGAGCAAGTGGCCGTAAAAATTATTGAATAAACGCGTTAAATTATTGCTTGTAAACTACGAGAGCCGCTAAGCTTTTCATATAATTTAAAATTTCTATCCTAACGTTTCGCATACCGAAAGAGCAAAGTCGGCTTCTCTATCAATTCTTACAGCGGCTCCGAAAAGATAGCAAGAACCTCTTCTTTATCCCCAACATTCATTCTGGTACCTGATAATTTCAAAATATCTACTAATGTATTCATTCACGAACACAGGCATAACCTTACTTTCCATTTGGTAAATTACTTGAATTTTGAACGGCATCATGCTAACGAGTATATGTTTATATTAAAATATTGATCGTGAGGAAGTCGCTCATCGGCACACTGTCAGCAGTAAAAATTTTCAACTACCGTAACGTAGACCGAGCCGACGAATTTGAGGATATTCCTATCCTCGATTTGGGCCCCTACCTATCTCAAAAACCCGGTGCAGCGAGAGAACTGGCAGAGAACATCCGTTTTATACAAGAAACCATCGGCTTCTACGTGGTGATCAATCACGGCATCCCAAGCACGGTGATCAGCGAAGCCTACACGGCCCTTGAAAAATTCTTCGCACTGCCCACGGATGCGAAGATGGATCTCAAATTTGATAATACCTCCGTTGGTTATATCGCTCCAAAATCCACAGTCTACGTAACGTCAAAAATTAACGAAAACACAAAGCAGGATCTGAACGAGACCCTAGTTCTGGCGCTGGAGCGTCTTAACGACCATCCCTACATCAAGCAGGGTGTCAGGTTCACCGGCCCCAACAAATGGCCAACACAGATTCCTGATTTCCGCGAACCATTAGTGAAGTACCAATACGCCTGTGCCAATCTAGGTAGAAAAATCGTACCCCTATACGCCCTAGCATTGGGCAAGCCGTTGGATTATTTTGATGCGTACTTCAAAGAACCTATCATGTGGACACGTAACGCACACTATCCGCCGGCGGAGCCAGAAAAAAATCAGTTCGGGATCTCACCTCACAGCGATCACAGTTTCATCACGATCTTACCCTTTTCGGAAGTTCCCGGCCTACAGGTTCTTACGCCTCAGGATAATTGGTTGCCGGCGGATCCAGTTCCCGATGGCGTAATCATCAATACTGGCGAATTCCTAAATCTCTGGTCAAACGGCCGGTTCATAGCGTCACCTCACCGGGTGGTGCCACCCAAACATGATCGAATCTCGATGGCGACGTTCTTTGATCCAGCCCCCGAGACGATAGCCGATCCGGCGCATTTCGCCGCGCCAGGTGAGAAACTGAAATATGAACCAATCAGCATGATTGATTATGTCTCTTGGTATATTGACCGGAACTATTCCACTAAAGCGGGTGGAAAACAAGAAGGTATAGAGCCAGAGCCCACCTAACGCCTCTAAAAACCAAGCCTGTCGTAAAATACTAGATACATAACTTTATTCTTCATTAACAATGCAGCCGGCGTAGGTTTACCATGGCCAAATTCTCCGATCAAATAACCACCTCATCATAAATCTTAGGTGTTTGCGCATAGAAAGAGGGCTGTGAGTTCACACAACCCTCTGTAATTATTGAATATTTTGGAAGAAGTGGTTTAACTCTCGGCTAATCCGGCTCTATAGTAAATCATTTAAAGAAACATAAAATCTTATTAAACATGCTGTATTACGTTTTTGCTACACTGAAGTTATAATAAAAAAGGGCTCGCAAACCTGCAAGCCCTTGTAATATAAATATATTTTTGTAGTGAAGTGTTAACGCTTGGAGAACTGGAACAATAAAATTATATAATTATTACAATACGTTATGTTAATATATATTCTTATGCGCCTCATTTGCGTCTTCAGATTTATTTGTAGTGTTTAGTCATTTATTTGATTATTGAATAAGCATATAATCAATCTTCAGGATATAAACTATTCTTCTCTAAATTAATTGCTAAGTGTATCTAAGTTTCACTCTGGTACATATCCTCATAAAAATGCTGCATACCATCTGACAGACCCTTAAAAGTCCTTCTAGGGGTACTAAAACGCCAGATTTCTGCCGATTATCCACATACTTTTCTTAAATAATCGACTTCAGTATCCCTAAAATAAAGTTTTTTTCATTAAATGTAAGTTTGAAGGGATACGTTTGTCTAAATAGAAGTACTCAGACATTGGTTGTCTCAATGTCAGTGCCAAATCAAGTTCCCTAGACTAGACGATAGGTATCCTGTCAGACTGACGTTATTGGACTTAACTAATGGGGATATAAAACTTACGAATGAACCAGATTGTTCCCGACTAGAAGTAATGAACTAGTCTTAGATGTGATTTTATAATCTGCCAAATTCATAAAGACTGTTACCACCAAAGTTGGATATGGGTGTTTAAATATTACCAACAGGATGAGGGAAGAATTTACCCTCGCACGATATGTCTATCATTCAATCGGTTTCATATCGTGACCGTAGTAAGTAGAGAAAGAACTCACATAGATTTGAAACCCAAGTCTAGTGAGTAAAGAGGATATCGGATTACCCACCTCACTTACTGAATTTCAAACGTGATAGTATTGGTTCAGAAAGTTTCTCTGATTGTAGATGTTCGGAGGTCACTAGACTCAAGAGGACATGCTGTTCCTGTAGTAGGTTCAGTATGTCCGAAGAACACTACCTCAAGTTAATCATTAGAGTTCTTCTGGTACAGATTTAATCTTCCTAAATACTTTTA